>JBJTUI010000523.1:0-8428 GCA_046080625.1 Elainella sp.
GCCGCTATATTCGTGAGCAAGAAGCATCTGACCAAAGTGGACGGTTTTAATTAACCCACAGATACCTTCAGCGAAAGCCATCCGCCCTTGGGGCGGTCACATTCATCAAGCCACCAGCTTCGCTGGGGGTGTCTGACTTGCGAGCCTCACACCCAGATCTGATAAAGCGGGGTCTGACGAGGGCTGGGGGATGGATGCGACCCTGCTCAAACTTCACGGACGAATCTGAACAGGCGAGAGAACTGGCGATGCTGACCTAAGACAGTTGGAAGACAGTCTGAAAGCAAACAGTCGGAAGACAATTTGACTGCAAAAAATTGCAGCCACAGACTGGAATAGAAATTTTTTCCCTTAAAAGAAATTCTAGGGGAAACCGGCAGATTTCCAAAGCAATTCGCGATCCGGCCTGAAGATACTGTCTGAAGATAGCGCTTTCGATGTTGAAGCAGCCCAGTCCTGGAAATCCAGAAGTAGATATCCTGTGCGCCTCTACTCACATCTTGCACCCACCCCCGACAGGTTAAAACCTGCGGCTATAGAGCCTGAGTCCGCCGACGCAGACTCAAGCAGGAAGAGGGGTTCAGCCTGCGGAGGCAGGCTTTGTTTCTGAAGCTTGCGGTTTCAACCGCTTGGGGCAAGATCTGAGTCTACTCACATCTTCAGCGCTAATTGCCGACTCAATATCCCACTCGCGAGGCAACCGCGGGCTAACAGCAAAAGTCGGGTAAATCAGACTAGAGAACCTCTTCAGTCCACTTTAGTGGAGTTGAGCCATGAGCCCGCGATTGATCTGCGGGCGGGTCATCAAGGAAGGTTTCAGCCTAGCCCCGACGGCGCAGCACGGCCATATCTTCGGCGTCGAGTTCGACCGGGGTGCCGCTGCGGATCAATTCGGCAAAATCTTCGTTGGGCACCATGATGCAGAGGGCGTAGAGGCGATCGGAACCCGTGTTTTCGATCACATGCGTACCGGTAGCGGGCACCAGAATACTGTCTCCAGCCTGAATCGGCACCGTTTTGCCATCGCAGTTTGCCACGCCCTCGCCCTTCAGAACAAAGAACATCTCGACCGCCATCTGGTGCCGGTTGGGCGGCGTTTTGCCCCCCACGTCGAAAATTTCAACGCAATAGGTCAGGGACATATTGGCGGTATTGGAATCGAACACAATCGCCAGACGATTCGTATCGTTGGGGCTAATCCGGTAGGCCTGATAATCGGTCGGGGTTTTAACGACGGGAATAACGCAGGTAGGATTCATGGGGTTAAAGCTAGGGTGGTGGATCGGGTAACGAACCGGCTTCTAGGCTGCGAATCAGGGAGAGCGAATCGCTGACAAAGCCAAAGCATTGCTTGACGTTGTAGAGCGTGGCCTGCAGGCAAAAATCAGGCGAGGTGGTAGCCGTACAGTCTTCCAGCAAAATACAGTCGTAGCCCAAAAAGTTGGCGTCCTGCAAGGTGGCCATGACGCACTGGTCGGCATTGACGCCGCTAAAAAACAGGGTAGTGCGACCCAGATTTCGCAGAATACTGTCCAGAGGCGTATCCCAAAAGCCGCTCATCCGGTATTTATCAACCCAGATGTCGGCAGGGTCGATCACCAGCTCATCCACTACCGCCGCCGCCCAGCTCGACTTAATCAGCACGGGCGAGCTGTTTTTGGGCAGCGGATCGCCGAGGCCAACGCCGTCGCCAGTCCCGTTGTAGACATGCCGCAGACCTGCCCCAATATTGAGCAGATCGGGTCGGTTGCCCCAGTTCAGCCAGATCACCGGCACCTGGGCCGTCCGCAGCCGGGGCAGCAGGGTCTTGAGCGGCCCAATTGGAGCCCGAGCCGGAGTGACATCGACGCCGATATGGGCCAGCCAGCCGTCGGGATGACAAAAGTCGTTCTGCATGTCCACCACTACCAGGGCCGCCTTGGCCAGATCGAGCCGCACCCGCTTGGTGGCTGTCGTTAGCTCAACGGGGCGCGGCGGCAGGGGCGGGCGGGTGATATCGGCCTGTTCGGCGTTCACGGCCCAGGCGTTGGGGGCGACCCCAAGGGGCAGAAGGGGCGACTGGAGAGGACGATTCATAGGCGCAGTTGGATTGGGCGTCAGGGCAAGCGACGGCTGGAACAGGCGAAACAGTCGATTAGAAGGGGACAGATGAAGGGAATGGGCCTGTTGCTGTCCTAATCCAAAACGCCGCCTCACCGCAGTATTCAGGACTACTGTATCGCCTGGGAGCTAATCTGTCTGTAGTTCAACCTGCCTAGATTTGGCCCACCTCGGTTTGGTTCGCCTAGATCCAGACCGCCCAGATCCAGACCGGCCAAATTTAATCCGCAGGATTCAACCTACTGCAACGCGGTCTGGCACAGCAGCTGACACCTCACGAGCCTCGCCGCAGTAGGCCACCAGATCGATTTCGATGTCGCCCATGCCAGCCAGACCCGTGACGCCAATCGCCGTGCGGCCTGGAATTCGGCCTGAGCTGAAGTAGGAGGCGTAGATTGGGTTGAGCATCGGCAGAATCCGCATGTCGGTGACAAACACCCGCGCCATCACCACCTGGTCAAAACTGCTGCCCGCTTCTTCCAGGACCAGCTTCAGGTTTTCCATCACCCGGCGCGTCTGGGCCTCAACGCTGCCCTGTTCGATTTCGCCCGTCTCGGGATTCTGGGCTAGCTGGCCAGTGACAAACAGCAGGTCGCCTGCCCGGACGGCATGGCAGTAAGGTGAAACAGGAGCAAGCTGGTTGTTTGGCAGGTTAATGTAGTCCATGTTGTCACCCCAAACCCTTCAAGCTGAGATTTCTGTAGACTCTAGCCTGAAAATCTGGAGATAGGGCTGATTCATAAGGCCACCTTAATTTCTTTCAGCCCGGCAGCCAGGTTCGAGCTAAACCGGGGTCTGGTCGGCCTCAACCCAAGTTCCCAATAAACTGGCCCACTCCGAGGGCATTTGGCCCCAATTCATAGTAAATACCTGAAAAGATCCGACAATCTGACAAGAGTTCAGACAACCTCTGTGAGCCACCCGATGAGTTACACCATTCAAAACGCCCTTGTGCCGTCCTCTGCGCCCACCTCGACCGATCCAGGAACGGGCTACGAAACCGTCGATGTGCAAATCCAGGGCGGGATAATTACGGCGATCGGGGCTGAGCTACCGCCGGTTGGTACCCTGGTGGATGCCCGCAACCAGCTATTGCTGCCCGGTTTTGTCAATGCCCATACCCACTCTTCCGAACTGTGGCAGCGGGGGCTGATTCCGCCCTTGCCGCTGGAACTCTGGCTGGCCGAACTCTACGACTTTGCCCCACTGGAGCCAGAACAAATTTACCTCAGTGCCCTAGGCACCGCTGCCGAAACCCTGCTGACGGGCGGCACCTGCATCGTCGATCATCTGGTGCTGATTCCGGGCCGAGAAGCCGAGGCGATTGCCGCCGCGATTCGGGCCTACCGGGAAATCGGCATCCGCGCCTACCTGGCTCCGCTGATTCAGGACCACCGGGTCGGCACCGGCATGCCCAGCGAGGACGGTTCGCAGGGGCCACTCAGCTCACCCGACCCGAGTTTGACAAGCGCCATGCTCGACCTGATTCAGCAGGCAGTAAAAGACTTCCACGATCCGGCTGCCGGGATCAGTCTGGTCGTGGCTCCCACCGGCATCCAGCTCTGCTCAGACGCCCTGTTTGAGGGCTGTATTGACCTGAGCAACCGCTACAACCTCTGCCGCCATGCCCACCTGCTGGAAACCCAGGCCCAAAAAATCCTGGCCCAGGAAAAATACGGCAAAACCGCCGTGGAGCACCTGCAAAAAATTGGCTACCTGGATGCCCGCACCTCCCTGGCCCACTGTGTCTGGCTGGAGGAATCGGATTTCGAGATTCTGGCCACATCAGGCGCTACCGTGGTGCATAACCCGCTCAGCAATCTGCGGCTGGGCAGCGGCATTGCCCCGATTCTGAAATACCGGCAGGCCGGAATCAACATCGCGTTCGGCTGCGACGGAGCCGCCAGCAACGACAGCCAGGATTTACTCGAAGCGATCAAGCTGGGCACCCTGCTGCACAATGTCACCGACCCGGAATACCGCAGCTGGATCACGCCCCGCGAGGCTGTAGAAATTGCCGCTCTGGGGGGAGCCACTGGCCTCAACGCCACCGACCAGTTTGGCTCGCTCGCCTTGGGCAAACAGGCCGATCTGGTGCTCTACGACCTGACTAATCTGTCGCTGCTGCCCCGCACCGACCCAATTGGCCTGCTGGTTTTGGGCCGCCCCTCCCAGGCCGTCAGCCATGTCTGGGTGAAGGGTCAGCAAATTGTGGCCCAGGGCGAAATTACCACAATCGATCTGAAGCAGCTGCGTCAGGAGCTATTTGCCCGCAGCCAGTGGCAAACCAATCGCCAGTCGCCGTCGCTGCCCGCCATCGAGGCCCACTATCGGCAGGTGATGGGGTTGGGCTAGTTGCAGAACTGCTAGCGGCACCCTGGCAGCTAGAGAAACTGAGCAGCAGAAATAGCAAACTTTGCAATTCCAGCCATCCGACATTGCCGCGTTAAACTGAAGCGCAGGGGCGTTCTGGAGTCCAGTTACAATGAAGGGTGTCCAGCGGACTTTTGCGGAGGATAGCGCGAATGACTCAAGCCAAGCTTGCCTCCTTTGAAGAATACTTGGCCCACAGCAATCAGTGGAATCTGGAAGGCCGCTACGAGTTGATCGACGGAGCGTTAGTCGAATTGCCCCCCGAATCTCGATTCAACAGCACCATTGCCGTGCGAATTTTGCTACTGTTGATTGCCGCTGGAACTCCCGTTGAGCTGGTGCATCCCGGCAAATGTGAAGTGCAGGTACCCGTTTTACAAGCGGGTGATGCAGCGAACCGCTTTCCGGATCTGGTGGTTCTACGCCCAGAACATTTAGCGCTAACCCAACGCCGTCTCACCATTACCCGCGACATGCCGCCGCCCCTGCTGATTGTCGAGGTTGTCAGTCCGGGCAGCGCCAACCAGCAGCGCGATTACCAGCGCAAACGCCAGCAGTATGAAGTGCTCGGCGTGCTGGAATACTGGTTAGTTGATCCGGCCTTGCAAACAGTCACCGTTTTGCACCT
Organism: Elainella sp.; assembly: GCA_046080625.1. Classification (GTDB taxonomy): domain Bacteria; phylum Cyanobacteriota; class Cyanobacteriia; order Elainellales; family Elainellaceae; genus Elainella. The sequence continues at coordinate 5,102 of JBJTUI010000523.1, forward strand.
CCAGAGCAGCGGCTATCGGGAAACTGGCAGCTTTCAAGGCCAGGATGCGATTCTGTCACCCGCTTTTCCCAGTTTGAGCCTGACTGCTGAGCAGCTCTTCAGCACTGAGTCGTAACCGGCCTGTAGGCGAGGACGAGATAAAGGGATGGAGTCCGGGAGCCGCGTCCCCCTTCTATTCCAAGCGAATACACATCGCTATAGTTTACTACAGAGCTTCAATGTTCAACAGCTTAATGAAATTGCGTTTATTTTTGTAGGTGACGCGCAGGTTGCTGACGTATTTTTCATATTGGGCCGTTTGCTTGAGCTGCGTCATCAGCGCTTTCACTTTTCGGAGCAGTTCAACAGCACTGGCATAGGCATCGTTGTTGGTCTGTTGAATTAAAGGTTCAATCGCCTTCTGATACAGCGCTATCGATTCTGCCGGATGATCAGCCTGTAGGCTATCGGCCAATTGCAGCCAGAGAGCTTGGGAACATTGGCCCGCCTTAGCTTCTTTCCAGGCCAGTTCGATTTCGCCTTCCCACAAAAAAATCTCGACCAGCAGGGAGTGGTCGCGGTAGTGGTAGGCCATCGGACTATAGGGTTGTCTGGCTTTGATCTGTTGGCGAATGTGGTCGAGCGCCTGCTGTCGCCAGCGTTTCCAGGTTGGGGCAGCCCCCTGATGCGTTACGGTTTTCAATCCCTGGTAGTGGTCAAGCGACGGGTATTCAACAAATCTGGCCCAGGCAATTGCCGCAGCATCTTCAGAGCGCCCACGCGCCAAATAGGCCTGAATCGCAAAGTCGCGCAGTCGCCGGTCGGTGCGGTCTGGGAAGGCTTTCAGGCCAGCTTCGGCCCATTGCAACGCCTGATCGGGATCTCCGGCCTTCTGATAGAGCTGGGCAATTTCCCAGTAGGTGTAGGCGCTGGACAGATCTCGCCGTTTGACGGCCACCACCGCCTCCAGATTGCCCGTCTGGCGAGCCAGCAGTTCCAGGATATGGCTGAGGCGATGGCGACGCAAATCGAACCCGCTGCGCCGACTAGAATCGCGATCGGGCAGCTCTGCCCAGGCGGCTTCGGCTAGCCTGCGGTAACGCTCGATTCCGGCTTTACCCAAAATGTCGGCATAGGTGTCTGCGGCCCCATAAAACGGATCAAAGCTAGAGGCCAGCTCTAATTGAAACAGCCGCTCGGCCAATTGGATCGGATCGGGTTTAGCCTGCTCGCAGGCCTGGTAATGCAGCTCTTGCAGGTCTGACAGCAGCGCTCCCAGATAGCCATTCGAATCATCCACCGAGCAAATTGCTTGCTCCAGTAGAGGCACAGCCCATTCGCAGAGGGTAATCAGGGTTTCGGCCTGTCCTGTTTCCAGGAGGGCGCTGAACGAATCGATTACTTTGCCGATGCTGCGAGCATAGTTTTTCACCTGATAGTAGTCAATTTCGCCGCGTGGGGTCACGGCAGTTTTGAAAGCCCGCTGAAAGGTTTTCAGGTCAACGCCTCCCGGCTGGGCGGCTGCAACTTTCATCAAGAGCTGTTCGCGCCATTCCGAGTTTTTCATGGCCTGGTCGAGCACCAGCTTGATCAAGCTGGCCTTGTCCTGCTGCTCCAGGTACTGCTGGACATCTTGCATGGTGGTCATCTTGTTTGCAGATCGGGCCGCTTTTGCAGATCGCTTGGTCTGCTGATCGGGAGGATCGGCCAACCAGCTCAGCCCTACGGCAACGCAATGCTTACAAAACCAGCCGTCGATGCCAACCGGACAGTCGCACTGATAGGCCAATGCGGCATCTTCAATCCAAAATTCCACCTCATAGGTTTCAGTGCCTTCTACCTGGGCGGCAATCACCTCATCCTGTTCTGCCAGCGAATGCACCTGCCCCTGACGGAAATAGGCTTCGCCCCGCTGGTAGGATTTCCCATCGGCCAGAGACTTGAGCTGAGCGGGAGTAATCAGCTTAGAAAAGGAAGATGGCATGGCGGTAGAGGCGGGTTGAGAAACTACAAAACCTATCACCAGGGTACAATGTCAGCCCATCCATGACGTAATCAAGCTGTATCTTCAGGACAAGGTTCAGACGTTGATCAAGTTGATCAAAAAGCACAGTCTGGATCAAATCAATGACGAGGACGAGTAGGGTGATTACGCTAAGCTGATGAAATCTAGTTCATACATCGCTCCAGGTAGAACAAAACCATGACTCAAGCGTTGAAGATGAGCTTTGAGGATTACCTCAGTCTAGAATCGGGCAGTTTGCCAGACGGACGATTTGAGTATGGGGATGGGGAGTTACGCGCATTACCACCCGAATCAGAACCGAATAACTGGATTGCTCGCTATCTGGCAGCAGTCTTGGCCAGTCAGGGAATCCAGTTGACGGCTGAGCAGATTCTTGCCGCTGGATTGTAAGCTAACTCACAAAATAGTCGCTGACCGTCAGCCGGGTTTGGCCAGCATCTCCGGGCATCCAGGTCAGGCCGCTCACCTCGACCAGCAGATCTCGACTGGCGTTGAGGCGAGCCGTGCCGTCATTCACGCCCAGGTAGGTTTTGTTGCGCCAGGTAAACAGCACCGCCTCGTGGGGCTTCAGCGCTCCGCTGGGCGATTCACTGCCAAAGGCGGTTCGCAGGGCTGCGACCAGGGTTTCGGCCTTCTGACTGCCCGCGTTGTATAGCCCCTTCACGGTTTCAGTCGTTTCCAGGGAGCCATCCTGGTCGATTCGGATGCGGTCGCCCGCTGTCGGGTCAAAATCCGTGATTCGGTCTGGGGCACGCAGCAGCGAATTGGCCAGCGCTTCTAGCCGGGAGTTTCCAGCGTAGAGGAACTGGTCGGCCCCGATGCCGCCCGTCAGCAGATCTCGGCCCAGACCGCCCTCCAGCAGATCATCGCCTGCGCCGCCGTTGAGCCGATCCTGGCCCGCCAGCCCCAGCAGCCGATCGTTCGCCGCCTTGCCCTGGAGTCGGTCATTGCCTGCGGTGCCCACCAGTGCTCCGGGCTGAGAGCTGGTTCCCAACAAATCTGCCGCCGTCAGCTGGGGTTTGTTGAGCAGCGTGGCAAACAGCGCCCCTTCGCCCAATCCGGCAGCTGCGCCATTCTGGTTATAAAACAGGCGGCCCGTTGCGCGGCTATAGATCACAAATTCCGCCTGGGTTTCTACCTGGACATCGTTCTCGACTACAGCCACCGAAGTCCCAGCCGTGAAGGTTTTGGGGTCGAGGGAAATCCGGTCTGCCCCCACTTCAAACTGGATCTGATCAACCCCCAGATCAACAGCTCGAAAGGCCCGGCCCGTGCCGGTGGTGCCAAACTGGTAGGTATCCTGGCCCGCGCCGCCCTCCAGC
>JBJTUI010000524.1:0-5726 GCA_046080625.1 Elainella sp.
GGGCAGCAAGCAGGAGCAACCGGGGGTGAAGACGCTTTGGCGGGGCATCAGTAAGTTGCAGCAGCTGATGGAAGGGGTGCAACTGGCTACTAAAACCTAGCTCCTGCAACCGTTCTGCCTCCTTTTGCGTAATGTAGAGGATTCATCTGCGGGCGGGCTAAGAAGTCCTGGACGCACTACAGACAACACGAAACCCGAAGTCGTCGTAGCGCTCACCCGCAACATTGTCGTAGCGAACAGCAGAGCGACAATTCCTGGGATCGAAGTACCACGAACCGCCCCGCAGCACCCATCGAGCTGCATCTCCACCGCTTACCCAAGCCCTGCCATCGCTCGGCGCGCCGTTGTAATTGCCATGCCAGTGTTCTAAACACCATTCCCAAACGTTGCCATGCATGTCATATAAGCCAAAGGCATTGGGTGGAAAGCTGCCCACATCGATAGTCTGCTCTCGATACTGGCCCTTGGGAGCTGAACTGTAAGTGTAGTTGCCGTTAAAGTTGACCAGATCGGTTGTGATCGTTTCGCCAAAATAGAACGGCGTTGTCGTGCCAGCTCGACAGGCATATCCCCATTCCGCTTCGCTGGGCAATCGGTACTCTTGCCCCGTTTTTTGAGAGAGGCGAGTGCAAAATTCCACCGCATCATGCCAAAAAACTTTTTCAACCGGGCGGTTAGCTCCTTTGAACCGTGAAGGATCAGGGTCAAGATATTGCTTCACTTTGGGCCAAGCAGCAATCGCTTTCCACTGGGCTTGAGTGATAGCATATTTGCCCATCCAGAAAGCAGGAACCGTGACGAGATGCTGCGGACTCTCATTGCCATGGCGGCCTTCTTCAGTTTCTGGCGAACCCATCAAAAACTGACCACCCGGAATCGCTACCATTTCGAGCATGATGCCATTGCCCAAATTTACTTCATAAAACCGCGCCTCACCCCGACGACGGCTTGCTTCTCGACCCGTAGCATCTACATTAATCACCTCAAACTCAAAGGTCTTGATTGGGGACGACGGTTCGGGCTTTGGCGGCATTTCGGGAACTGCATCGCGCTGTCCGTTCGGGTCCGAGGGCGAGACGATCCTCGCAGGCTCACCCAGGGGTGGAACTATCGGAATGGAGGGGACGAGCGGCGCAACAGGCGGCACAGCCGAAACCCTGGCCAAGCGTTCGATGCCTTCGATCGCATCGCCGTCAGCAGGCGAAACAGAGAGGACGCGAATCCAGAGCTGTTTGGCCAGCTTCAAGTCCTGCTGCACCTCGGCCCGGAGGGCGTCGTTCTTCAGCGTCACAATGTCCGAGAGGTTGGCCTTGCGCGGCAGCAGAATCAGGTGGTATTTGGTCGGGGGCTCTACCACGCCGTAGGGCGTTTGCTGGGCGCGCCGGTATTGCTGGGTGAGCTGGTGCACGGTCTGGCGCAAGCGCTGGTAGAGTCGCTCCACGGTGGCGCAGTTGCCCTCGCCTTCGATCCGCAAACCTTCAAGCAGCGCATGGGTAAAGGCTCCTTGCTGCAGCTCCGCGATTTCGTAGGACGACTCGGACGGACTGCAAGCAAACAGCGTGATCACGCCCGGCTGTTTTTCCTGCCCAAAGCCCGTGCCGTCCCGCTGGCCCGTGTTGCGGCAGGCGTCAATCAGCAGAATCACGTTGTCGGCCCCACTGCGTCGCAGGCGTTCGGTGACGTAGTTGAGGGCAATGGCGCTGCCTTCCACATCGCCCGGATCAGCATCCTGCGGCATCAGGTAGTCGCGGTCGGCGTGGCGTTTGCCGTGGCCCGCAAAGAAAAACCAGAGGTTGTCTCCCGGCTGGAGGAAGGGCTGCTCGAAGCGGACACGAAAGAAACGGCGCAGGGTGGCGTAGGTGGGCTGGGAGTCGAGGGCGGGGCCAAAGTCCTGGGGAATCGGCGGCGAGTCGTCGGAGAAGTGGTAGACGGTTTGGACGCCCAACTCCTGCTGAAACCAGGCCCGCATGGCTTCGCCGTCCCGCTGGGCAAAGTCGAGCCGTTGCAGGTTGCGGTATTGATTAATCCCAATCGTAATCGCCCAGTTTCGCCCCATGCTCTAGCCGCAGTTCAGTCGCTTTTGAGAGTCGCTTTTCAGAACAGCGTAGCCGATTTTGCCCAAATGCTGGCTTCTGGCTCGGCCCCACCTCGATATCCGCGCTAAAAAACCAGGGTGGTTGACCCTGGCTAAATGAATCAGTTTCGCGTGGTGATGTGAGAACCCCGCCCTAGAGCGTGCCGGTGTTGGTCAGGCCCAGAATTACCCCGGCCCCCAAAATATGGCCGAAACTGGTAGCGCCCAGCAGAGCTGGCAGACTCAGGCCCGCAATGTCAGACAGGACGGGAATTCCTGGCCCGACGTTGGGATTTTTCACCGTTAGTCTGGCAAACAGAATAGCTAGGACGTTGGTTGCTAGCATGATCAGGCCGATCGACAGCGACCAGTCAGGCGTTCTGGAATAGACAGCAAGTAGTGATGTGATCAATTGAGCTTCTCCTTTAATCGTTTCAGGATTGCAAGGCTAATCAGAACTCTTACCAAAAAGCGGAGGCAAAGCGGTGAATCTGGCATCAAAGTTAATCTTTTTTAAGCAGAGCCAGCCCTAGGCAGAGCCAAGCCTGTCCAGCAAGAGTCGAGAGATGCAGTCTGGCGAACTTTATTCTCAGCCAGGTTTCCGGCAAACTGGGAGCAGTCGCAACGAGGCTAGGCATGAAAATTCTGGTTCTGAACGCTGGGTCAAGCAGCCAAAAGAGCTGTCTGTATGACATTGAGGACGGCTCCTCCACCCAACCTCTCAAGCCGCTTTGGGAAGCCCAGATCGACTGGACGCACCAGCCAGGTGTGGCTGAAATCAAGATTGAAACAGCAGCGGGTCAGCGCAAGCAGGCCATTCCGTTTAAGGAACGCCTGCCCGTGATTCAAACCCTGCTCAACAGCCTCTGGAGCGGTGAAACGGCGGTGCTGGATAGCCCTGATGCCATTGAAGCGGTGGGGCATCGGGTGGTCCACGGCGGCCAGGATTATCACGACAGCGTTCGGATCACGCCCGAGGTAAAGGCTGCGATCCGCCGCCTCTCGGCCCTCGCCCCCGTACATAATCCAATCAATTTGGAGGGCATCGAAGCGATTGAGACAATCCTAGGACCAGAAATTCCCCAGGTGGCCGTGTTTGATACTGCCTTCCATGCCCAAATGCCCGACAAGGCAGCCATCTACCCAATTCCCTACGAACTCAGCCAGAAAGGCATTCGCCGCTATGGCTTCCACGGCACCAGCCACCGCTACTGCGCCCAGCGCACGGCAGAAATTTTGCAGCGGCCCCTCTCGGAACTGCGGATTGTCAACTGCCATCTGGGCAACGGCGGCTCCCTGGCCGCGATCCAAAACGGGCGCAGCATCAGCACCACGATGGGCTTCACGCCGCTGGATGGGTTGATGATGGGAACCCGAGCCGGGTCGATCGACCCCAGTATTTTGATCTACCTGATCCGGCAGGAAGGCTACGACGCCGACAAACTCGACTACATGCTCAACCAGGCTTCTGGACTGTTGGGGGTCTCGGGCGTCTCTAACGACCTGCGCCAGATCGATCAAGCCATCGCTGCCGGAAATGCTCGTGCCAAACTGGCGCTCGAGATCTATCTGCACGATTTGCGGGCTTTTATTGGAGCGATGATTGCCACTCTGGGCGGCTTAGATGCCCTCGTGTTTACGGCTGGCGTCGGCGAAAATGCACCTCACATCCGGGCTGCAGCCTGTGAAGCCTTCGCCTATATGGGCCTCAAACTCGATCCGGCTAAAAACGAGGCGCGGCCCCGCGATCAGGTGATCTCCACCTCTGATTCCACGGTGCCGGTGCTGGTGGTTCACACCCAGGAGGACTGGGCAATTGCCTGCGACTGCTGGCAGGTCGTAGCAGGTGGCAAATGATGGGGGCAGATAGTACAGAGCTAAAGCTGAATCAAATCCTAGAAACCGAGCGATTGGGTTCTAAACGTACTATCCTTAGAACCTTGAGTCTCTTCAAACTTAGGACCGCATGGTTGCGAAATCGCGTTCAACTTCCTCTGCTGCTACACCAGCTGCAACAGCCGCCCCTGGCCTCAAAACGATCCAGAGCGTCTACACGGACGGAGCCTGCTCGGGCAATCCTGGCCCCGGCGGCTGGGGTACGGTAATCTACTTCGTCGACGGTTCAGTACAGGAACTGGGCGGTGGCGATGCCCAGACCACCAACAACCGGATGGAGATGCAGGCGGCGATCCGGGCGCTAGAATACCTCGTGGCTGCTGAACCCGCACCCAGTCAACCCGTATTGCTCTACACCGACAGTGAATATGTTAAAAACGGCATCACCCAATGGCTGACAGGCTGGAAGAAAAAGGGCTGGAAGACGGCGGCAGGCAAGCCCGTCCTGAACCAAGACCTCTGGCGCTTGCTCGATCAGCTCCAGGCGCAGGTTACGGCTAAAATGACGCTGCAGTGGCGCTATGTCAAAGGTCATTCGGGCGATCGCGGCAACGACCGCTGCGACGAAATTGCCCGAGCCTTCTCGCTGGGACGAGTCCCCCATCTGCGCCAGGCCGGTAGCACTCCCCAGCCTGCTCAATCTGCACAGCTGGCTGAGCCAAGGTTAACTGAGCCACTGCAAACTGAGCCACTGCAAACTGAGCCACTGCAAACTGAGCCACTGCCCCCTCCACTCGAATCGCTTTCCAAACTGGTCGCCGAAGCGGTTCCTGGGTTGGCTGGGACTCACGAACCCGCATCAGAAGCGCTACAATCCAGTCAATCTGTCGAACCAACCAATCCCCGGCCTGTTTCTCCTCCAACCTTCGCTGAAGCCTACAATAGCTCGACCATGATCGACCCCCTTTCCGATATAGATGTCCCCCGCGAGGTCAAAGTTGCGCAGCTTCGCAATGTTGTAGACACGCTGCAAATGGCTGATGAAATTGCTCGCCAGGGCTACCTGATCACCAGTTCAGAACTCGCGGACCTGATGGATGTCAATGCGAGTGCTGTCACCAGCCGAGGCGATAACTGGATCTGGCGCAACTGGATGATTTCGCGGGTACGCCGAGAGGGCAACCAGATTCTGTGGCAGTTGGAGCGAGCAGAATAGGCCGTTAGAAAAGCTGGTAGTGAAGTCGGCAAACCAGCAGCTCAGGGAGCCAGCAGGGGCAAGAACTGACTGAGAGCCTTCCGGGACGGCTTGATCTCCAAATAGTGTTTCAAACCATAGCCCACACTGACGCCATTGATCTCGACATCGCCAGTGCCGGAGGTTGCCATGACTAGATTAACTAGCTTGATCAGCAGTCGCTGGTTGGAAATCGTACCCATAATCACAATCACAGCGCCTCGCTGGCTGATCCGCAGATGGCTGATCTGTTCACCAGAACAATTCTGTTGAAATGCTAGCTGTACCCGCTTGGCTAAACCATGGTGATCATATTCGCCCCGTAGCCCCACCCGCTCGGGTGGGATGGTGGGAAAAAGGGAAGCTCTGGCAGTCTGCCTCTGACCACACTGCTGTTTCCCGTAATGCTGGTCATGGTGCATTGTTGCACCGGTTGTTCCTGCTGAACTGCTGAATGCAGAGCCACCTGACGGGTCATTGGTCGATACAACCCCTAAATTCACGTCCATCATTATTTAGCCTCTGTACTGTTCTCGTTGCACCGCACTGTTCCCGTTGCACCGCAAAGTTTGCAACTCGATC
>JBJTUI010000525.1:0-5816 GCA_046080625.1 Elainella sp.
GGTTGGTGGTGAGTTACTTCAATTGGATATGGCGCAATAGTCGGAGTGGGACAACAGCAGCAGAGAGAGCAGGATTGACGTTTTACAACTGGGATTGGCAAGATTTTGCTATCTACCCCACACTTCTCTAACTCACAACCCTGTATTTTCCAGAACCGAACACCGGGTTAAGTTGGCAAAGGCGGCTCGAATTCGGTCTAACCGCTGCTGCTCTGAGAGAGTCAGGGCGGGCAAGTCCTGCTGCCATTCCAGAAACGCAGCCGCAGCATCACTCGGTTGTAGATCGAACTCGGCCTCCAGTTGATAGAGCGTGACTCGATCGGCGGAAATCGTTTGAACCATCGTTTGGCTTAGATTCAGGTTTTGACTTCAGGTTTTGATTCAGGTTTCGGTAAGCAACAGGCGCAGCGCCGCCAGCACCCGACGCGGATTTTTGCGATGCATCGCCATGCCCAGCCAGTAGGCAGCTTCTTCGCGGCTCATGGCCTCAATCCCCTCAACGCAGGCCAGCATTTTGTCGCGGTTTCGCATGGGAGCCAGCACCCGAAACACCAGACCCAGCATCAGCGCCAGGTATTCATCCAACGGATAAGCTTTTGACTTTCGGGGTTTGAGTCCGGCAATGTCGGCTTTGGCTAACTGCCGCAACAGGCGATGCTCAATTAAGGCCATGTTACGGCCCTTCAACCTGGCCACCCGGCTCGGTTGCGGGATTTGCGGAGTCGCCACCGAAGGCAACTGCCAGACTTCTAGCTGCAAATTGCCGGTGCCCAACCAAAATCAGGAGGCTTCAGGCCAGCTGTTTGAACAGCTCGGACAGCATTACGTTCGAGAACAGAAAGCCTTCTGGGTCGCTGAGCCGCAGGCGGATGGTGTCTGGTTCGATCCAGCCTTTGGTGCGGTAGGGTTCCAGGCAGGTCTGGATCTGCTGCAATGCCGGTTCGCCAAACTGGGCCGCCAGAGCCTGTAGATCTAGCCCTTCGGCCAAGCGCAGCCCCAGCATCAGGGTATCGAGCAGGGTCTCCTGCGGGGGGGTGACAGGACAGTCGATCTGGCCGGTGGCCGCAAACTCCTGCACCCAGCGGTAGTAATCGCGGCGTTTGCGCGGGCGGGTGAAGCGCTGCTGATTGACATAGCTGGCCGCCCCCATGCCAAAGCCGTAGTAGGGCTGGTTTTGCCAGTAGACCCGGTTGTGGCGACACTGGTAGCCGGATCGGGCATAGTTCGACACCTCGTAGTGCTGGTAGCCCGCCTGGGTCAGGTGCTGCTGGGCGGCGCGATACATCTGGGCCGTGCTGGCCTCGCTGGGCAGGGGCGAGACGCCAGCTTCATACCAGCGGTCGAAGGCGGTGCCGGTTTCAACCGTGAGGTCATAGACCGAGATGTGGGTGGGGGCGAGGGCAACTGCCGCGTTCAGGGAAGCCAACCAGTCGGTTTCGGTCTGGTGGGGCAGGCCAGAGATCAGGTCGAGGCTGAAGTTGGTGAAGCCAACCTGGTGGATCAGCTCAACGGCGCGGTTCACATCCTCGGGGCTATGGGTGCGTCCGCAGGCTTGCAGCAGTTCCGTCTGAAACGCCTGCACACCCAAACTGACGCGGTTGATGCCAGCGACCAGATAGCCCGCCAAGCGTTCGCGGTCGAAGGTGTCGGGGTCAATTTCCATCGAGATCTCGGCCCCGGCGGCGATGCCAAACTGCTGATCGATCTGGGTGAGGATCTGGGCCAGCTGGGCCACAGTCAGCAGGGAGGGTGTACCGCCGCCAAAAAATACGGTGCTGAAAGGCTGGCCCGGCCCGCTGCGCCACTGAGCTGCAGCCTCAATTTCCTGGCAGAGAATCTCGACATATTCGGCAATCGTGCCAAAACTCTCCTGAATCGGTGGCCGATCGCCCACCACCGAAATTGGAAAGTCGCAGTAGTAGCAGCGTCGCCGACAAAAGGGAATGTGGATGTAGGCTGCGGTAGGTGGCAAGCTGGGGGAGAAACGCATCCGATCCGGGAGCGATATAATGGGCTTGAGCCGATCAAGCTGCTGAGTCAGGCTTCGCGCCCTTTTTTTAATCATTCGTCCTCATTTTAATCTGGTGAAACCCGCCTCGGCATTGATCTAAACCCATCTGGTTCAGACCTGGCTTCAGCTCTGAGTTTCAGGTTGGGCTTTGCTCCCCACTCCAACTTGGGTTTTTATCATGCTGGATCTTCTGATTATTGTTTCATTTATGATTGCCGGGGGCGGGATTGGCTTCTACAGCGTCGATCTGCTGCCCTCAGAAGCGCTCGATCAAGTCACCAACCTGGAAGGACTCAGCTCGGTGACAGGCGGCTTCGGAGCCCTGATTGGTCTGGTGCTGGGGCTGGTGGCCCAGACGGCCTACCGGCGAGTTGAGCGGCGGGTGCGCGACATGCCCGTAGACGTGCTGCTGAGCCGGTCGGTGGGGCTGGTGCTGGGGCTGCTGGTGGCCAACCTGCTGCTGGCCCCGATCTTTCTGCTGCCGATTCCACGCGAGTTTGCCTTTATCAAACCCCTGGCCGCTGTCATGGGCAGCGTCATGTTTGCCTTTTCGGGCATCACCCTGGCCGATACCCACGGGCGCGCCCTGCTCAGGCTGATCAATCCCAACAGCGTTGAAACCATGCTGGTGGCCGAAGGCACCCTGAAGCCCGCCGCAACCAAGGTGCTGGATACCAGCTGCATTATCGATGGTCGGATCGAAGACCTGCTGCGCACCGGCTTTCTAGAGGGGCAAATTCTGGTGCCCCAGTTCGTTTTGCAAGAGCTTCAGCGGGTCGCTGACGCCTCCAATGATCAAAAGCGGGTGCGGGGGCGGCGCGGCTTGGACATCCTTAACCAGATCCAGGAAGCCTTCCCCCAGCGGATCGCCATCCACCCAGCAGACTACGACGACATTTCTACGGTCGACGCCAAGCTGGTGCGGCTGGCCCAGGAGATCAACGGCACCCTGCTGACCAACGACTACAACCTCAACAAGGTGGCCAGCCTGCAAAAGGTGACGGTGCTGAATATCAACGATCTGGCCCAGGCGATGCGTCCGGCCTACCTGCCCGGTGACAGCATGGATCTGAAGATCCTGAAGCAGGGCAAGGAGCCCGCCCAGGGGGTTGGCTATCTGGATGACGGCACGATGGTGGTTGTCGAGGAAGGCGGCCAGTATATCGGCGTCGAACTCTCGGTAGTGGTAACGGGAGCCCTGCAAACTTCGGCAGGCCGGATGATCTTTGCTCGCCCCGAAGCCTCTGTGCCGGTTTAGGCGAGTTTTTCACACCATGCGTCCCACCCGAGTCAAATCCTGCGCCCAGTGCCAGCAGACGACAGCCGTGCTGTTTCGCGTCAGTCCTGAACCAGAGAAGGGCTGGGTGTTCGTCTGCGCCGCCTGTCTGCCCCAGCTGAAGCACAACAATCCCGACTATCGCTATGGCGGCACCTGGAAGGCCCAGAAGCTGCGGAAGTAGCGCAGAGCCGCTGTTCTGACCAGTCGCTTATCCTGACCTAGCCGCTCCTGACCCAACTACTACAGAGCCGCCAGGATTTCTGCTGTCGTCACCAGGGTGGCAAACTCGCGCTGCAAGCTAGTCAGGGCCGAGTCGTGCATCTCTGCCGCGCTGTAGCGCCTGCCGGTTGGGCCAACCCGCTCAAAGGTAGCTGTTGCGTCCGTGACCAGCCAAACCGGATCGCCAAAGCCCCGCTGCCAGTCAATTAGCAGCAGGGCAGTAGAATCATTGAGTTGAACCATGCGGGTCTAGGCAATAGGGCTGTGCCATTCTAGCTGGCCCCATTCTAGCTGGCCAAATATTCGCGGATATCGGCGCGGCGCTTGCGGAGTTTGGTCAGGGCTTCCCGTTCGATCTGGCGCACCCGTTCCCGGCTGATGTTGAGCCGGTCGCCAATTTTGGCCAGGGTGAGGGATTGGCCGTCTTCCAAACCAAACCGCAGGGACAGGACTTCCCGCTGTTGGGGCGTCAGGTCGGCCATCAGCTGCTCCAGTTCACCTCGCAGGGCCGACTGGGCGGCAAAATCTTCGGGAGAAGGGCCGGTGTCTTCCAGCAGTTCGCCCAGTTCCGTATCCTGGTTGTCGCCCACCCGAAGATCGAGTGACAGGGGCTGGCGCGCCCGCTCCAGATATTCGCGCACCTGCTTGGGGGTCAGCTCCAGTTCGGCAGCCAGTTCGGCGGCGGTGGCGGCTCGTCCAAGCTGCTGGGCCAGCTGGCGCTGGGCTTTTTTGATTTTGTTCAGCTTCTCGGTGATGTGGATCGGCAGACGAATCGTCCGGCCTTTCTCGGCAATGGCGCGGGTAATGGCTTGGCGAATCCACCAGTAGGCGTAGGTCGAAAACCGGTAGCCCTTGGTGGGGTCAAACTTCTCGACGCCCCGCTGCATGCCAATCGTGCCTTCCTGGATCAGATCCAGCAGATCGACGTTGCGCTTGATGTATTTCTTGGCGACCGACACGACCAGACGCAGGTTGGCCTCGACCATTTTGCGCTTAGCATATTCGCCCTCGACCACAATTTGCTGAAGCTCCAGCTGGGAGCAGTTGGCCTGCTTAGCCCATTCTTCCAAACTGGGTTCGCGTCCGGTGCGATCAATCATCTCTTCCCGGAGTTCATTCAGGGCAGCCAAACGCTGCACCTGCTTGCCAAACAGAATCTCCTGCTCATGGGTTAACAGCGGCACACGGCCAATCTCTCTCAGGTAAGCGCGTACCATGTCAGCCGAGGTTGAAGTCGTATTCATAGCGCCAGATCCAAAGTTATAGAAGAGAAGTTTAGAACATTTATACTACTTTGGAAAGTAGTCTTGGCAATGTTCCGGTGGTTTTGCAATAGCTCTGCTCGGTTTTGCACGCCGATGGGTGGTTGCCGATCCAAGACAATGGGCCAAGTGGGCCAAAGCCCATTAGCCTCCGGTCGGTCGAGGCCGGTTAGTCAAAGCCAGTTAATCAAAGTCTGTTCGATAGCTGCATCAGCCTGAGGTCGTCCGAACCAAGTTTTAGAGGTAACAAGTTGTTAAGTCAAATTCAGAATCTGTTTCCAACTTCTCCAGATTTTCTCACAATTGTAACATTCGTTAATAGCGATGTCACAGGTTCTAATCTTATGGTTTTCAACCCTTAACTATCAATCCTAAGTCTAACAATACTGGCTGGAACTGATTTACGAATGCATCCTGAGGAACAAAATTCTCAGAATTTGAGAAATTTTTCGGTCTACCCGGCGACGGAATAGTTTTAAATTTTTTAATATTTGAGCCAGGGCTACTCATTTTTGATCTGCCGCTAGATTTTGCCCAGCCCGCCCTCCGGCTCTAACCAGTTCGCACCAGCAGCCCTGTTGAGGTCGGTCGGTGCCAGCCAACTCGTGCTATCCTGAAGGGGACTCGGACTCATGCGGTTACAACGCCCAAATCTTGTCAGGACCGGAAGGTAGCAGCAACACGGGATGCTTGGGACAGGCGTGAACTCCGGGTCCTTGCTGTTTTAAAGGGGATTTGCGGTTTAGCCGAGCTTCTTGTTCAGAACGGCAGGTCAGCAGCCCAACCAGCAGTAGTCAGTCCGATTGCTTTGCTTCTATCCTAGAGATTAGATGAAGAGATCAGATCCTGAAGAGATCAGGATCTATACCAATTCTTTTTGAAGCTGCGCAAAATCAATGGGGGTCAAGGGGGCTGCGCCCCCTTGTGGGGATGGTTCATCGCTGCCAACCGCCAGGTGGTTGGATTGCTCTCCTGCCCATAGATGGAAGCGTCATCACGCTTCCCCCCGTGTGCCTGGATGAACTTCTCGCTCTGAACGAACATT
>JBJTUI010000526.1:0-7990 GCA_046080625.1 Elainella sp.
GCCGCTATATTCGTGAGCAAGAAGCATCTGACCAAAGTGGACGGTTTTAATTAACCCACAGATACCTTCAGCGAAAGCCATCCGCCCTTGGGGCGGTCACATTCATCAAGCCACCAGCTTCGCTGGGGGTGTCTGACTTGCAGTACGTTGGGTTGACTTGGAGCTAGAAGGCGCTTTGGCTGTCGCTTTGAAGCCCTGTGCCGGAGGCAAACTTGAGTTTTTTGATGTCTTTTTCGGCTGCTTCTCTCGCAGTTTTTGCAGTTCATCCCAAAGTGCCTGGATGATTTTGATCAACTCATCCTTTTCTGCTTCAGCAAGTTGTTTGGGGTCTGGAAGTTCCTTCACCCTATTTGTCAAGCACCCCAGTTGAGCAATTACGATTTTGCTAACCGACTTAATTTAGTTGACACTTGCTGCAACTATTCGGCAAAATGGTAAACTAGCTTATTATTTATTGCTCGGATCAGGTGAATTTAGCCTAAACGCAGGTACAGCTTGGCTCTCTAGCTCAATGCCCTCCTGCTACCTGTACGGCAACGATTGAGGTAAACATGACTTACGCAATTATTGAAACGGGCGGCAAGCAGCTGCGGGTAGAGCCCGGTCGGTTCTACGATGTGGAGCGACTGGCAGTCGATGAAGCTGGTTCGGTCGTGATCGATCGGGTGCTGTACATCGACAACGCGGGCGATATTTCGGTGGGGCAGCCTGTGGTAGCGGGTGCCACGGTGGAAGCAACCGTGCTGCGGCACCTGCGCGACCGCAAGATCATCGTCTACAAAATGCGCCCTAAGAAGAAAACCCGCAAAAAGCAGGGCCACCGGCAGGAACTCACCCGTCTGATGATCGAGTCGATCAGCCTGAACGGCAAAGTTGTAGCGGGTGAAGCATCTGAGTCCGTCGCGCCTGCCAAATCTGAAGCGGCAGCGCCCGAGGCATAGTCAGCTGCCCCTGTTGCCAACTGGCAGCGCCCCGCTTGCCCTCACGGGCAATTCTGACAGTCCTCACAGACAATCGCACTCAATTCACTAGTACAGTGGATTCATACTCGCACTAACACATTGCAGAGGTTGCTATGGCTCATAAGAAAGGAACAGGCAGTACCCGCAACGGTCGTGACTCAAACGCCCAGCGGCTCGGCGTCAAACGCTATGGCGGCGAAGTCGTGAAGGCTGGCAATATTCTGGTGCGGCAGCGCGGCACCAAGCTTCACCCCGGCGTCAACGTTGGTCGCGGTAGCGACGATACCCTCTATGCGCTGGTTGATGGCATCGTCACCTTCGAGCGCAAGGGCAAAGACCGCAAAAAAGTCAGCGTCTATCCCGCTTCTGCCTAGATTGCGGTTGGCCTTCCATAGGGGAGCCAGAATAGACCATAAAACTCATAGACCAGGAGGTGGGTCTCGCCTTCTGGTTTGTTTTATAGGTACCTGAAAGTAGATGGTACTTTTGGCCCTTAGCGCTTCTGCATCAGCTCTTGGAACGAGGGAGCGTTGCGAATACCGTCGAAGTTCATGTCGGTTTGGGCCATGACGCGGTAGAGGTTGGGGCTGAGCACAATGGCCCGGTGCAGATTTTTCACCGCCATCTCCACATCCTTTCTGAGGGCAAACGAGCAGGCTTTACCATACCAGGCGTTAGGGTTATCGGATTTGTAGCCCAGAGACTTGTCAAAGCTGGCGATCGCGTCTTCATGGCGGTTGAGCTTTGTCAGCACCAGACCCCGGTAGTTCCAGGCATAGTAGCAGCTCCGCTTAATTGCCAGAGCCGTATCCAGGCTGTTCAGGGCATCTTCATAGCGCCGCAGTGAGGCCAGCGACACCGCTCGACTATACCAGGCCCGGTAGTTGTCGGGTTTGAATTCAATCGCCTTATCGAAGCTGGCGATCGCGTCTTTATAGCGGTAGAGACAGGAATGGGCATGGCCGAGGTTATACCAAATTTTGGCGTTCCCCGAATCGGAACGCAGCGCCCGATTGAAGCTTAGGATCGCGTCCTCGTAGCGGCCCAGCTTAGCCTGAGCAATCCCTTTGCCGTGCCAGGCCAGGCTGTATTTTGATTTGATCAGCAGCGCCTTTTCAAAGCTAGCAATCGCATCCTCAAGGGAACCCAGCTCATAGAGCGCGAAGCCTCTCTGGGTCCAGGCCGAATGGTGTTGGGGCTGCTGGTCAAGCAGTTTGTCGAAGCGGGCGACAGCCCCCTCGTAGCGTTTTACCTTGAGTAAAGCATTACCCTGGTCATACCAGGTCTGTAGCTCTGGATTGTGACTCATATTGGGTTTGAGCCCTAAAGAAACCCCGATAAATGAGAATGGATGTTCACTATTCTCTGGCCAGAGAACAGAGCTGAGGCTGGGTCGCATTGCAGAAGAGGATAAACGGCTTGGTAGATGGCGTGCGATCGTGTAAATAACGGAAATCACGGAATCCGGATCGGGCAGATAGCATCCTTTGCTTCCAGTGTTCCCATTCCATCCTCATTGAAATCTTAGCGACAAAATTTGCGAAATCCTGTCAGAAGCCGCTTGTAGCACTGAACTTTAGCGTATCTTTAAGTACACGAGTCATTCAATACAACTTTTTAGTCAAAAAGTCGCTTTTGGCCTGACTGCATACGCTAGCAAAGTTAGAACAACAGGGAGTAATTTTAGTTTAAGCGGTATTACTGAAATTGCTAAAGCTTTCGTCTTGGATTGCACAGTTTTCAAGATGGCCTCTTGGTTAAAGCTGGGCTTCTCCAGATCGCTTTCCCATCTGTTGATCCGCTGTTTAAAGCAGCAGACCCCAAGGTAAAAAATCATTGGCCTCAACCTCTACAAGCCGATACGCTGAATCTGCGTTCTGCCAATAGCCAGAGATTATATTTGCTTCCAATCCTGAACCAGTTCTGAAGTATAGTTTGGCGGCTTGTCCAAACTGTTTTTGCATCCGCTGCTCAGTAGCTCAAAATCTATCTAATTGCCTGTTCTTGTCAGTAAATCCTGTTGTCATAATACGGCTAGAGCTTCAGGAAGTTCGTCTTGCCAGAAGTTGATTGTGCAACAGGAGAAGACTAGCATGAGCAGGATGGCCTCAGACTTCGCTTCAGAACTGCAAAACACCGCTCAAGCCCTGATCAAACCGGGCAAAGGCATTCTGGCCATGGATGAAAGTACCGCGACCAGCAACCGCCGCTTCGAGCCCCTGGGAATCCCCACCACCGCCGCCTACCGCCGCGCCTACCGCGAGCTGATTTTAACCACGCCTGGGCTAAACGAAGCAATCAGCGGCGCTATTTTGTTCGACGAAACCATCCGGCAGACTTCCGAAGCCGGGGTGCCGTTCCCCCAGCTGATGCAGCAGGCCGGGATTTTGATTGGTATCAAGCTCGATGCGGGGGCCAAAGACCTGGCGGGTTTCCCGGATGAGAAAGTGACTGAAGGGCTGGACGGGCTGCGCGAGCGAATCGCCGAATACTACCAGATGGGCGCTCGGTTTGCCAAATGGCGGGCCGTGATTACCATTGGCAATGGCCTGCCAACGCTAACCTGCCTGGAAGCCAACGCCCACGCCTTGGCCCGCTATGCCGCCCTCTGTCAGGCAGGCGGACTCGTGCCGATTGTTGAACCCGAGGTATTGATCGACGGGGACCACTCGATTGAGCGCTGCTACGATGTCACCGATCAGACCCTGCAAGCCGTCTTCCGCCAGCTGCGGCTGCACCGGGTGGCGCTGGCTCAGATGATTCTCAAACCCAGCATGGTGATTTCAGGGCTGGCCTGCCCAACGCCCGCCTCAGTGGATCAGGTGGCCGAACAGACCATCCGCTGCCTGCGCCAGACCGTGCCCGCCCTAGTGCCGGGAATTGCTTTTCTCTCGGGCGGCCAGACCTGCGAGCAGGCTACGGCCCATCTCAATGCCATGAACGCCCAGTATGGCCACCTCTGTCCCTGGCGGGTGACGTTCTCCTACGCTCGGGCCATCCAGCAGCCAGCCCTGGAGCAATGGCGGGGCAATCAGGCCAATGTCGCCGAGGCCCAGCAGTTGCTCTACCGGCGAGCCAAACTCAACGCCGCTGCAAGTCTGGGACGGTATAGCCCCGAGATGGAACAGCAGCCGACTCTAACGGGTGTAACTTGACCCGTAAACCCTCCTGATGGCGTTGAGAGTTTGCCGAGCCAGCCCTTCGCCCTAGATCCAGCTGCGATAGGCCCGGAGGCAGAAGTCAGCGACCGCCCCGATTCGGCAAAATACGGATGCGATAAATTTTGGACATAGAACCTATGCTGTTGAAAAACAACCAGACCTCAACCGAAACGCTGATTGAAATTGTTGATGTCGATACCCTGATCAACCCGCTGTCAGAGACGGTGCCGGGGCGAATCCAGAACGGACAGGAAGAACAGGAGCCCGAACAGTTTGCCAAGACTGAGCTGGTTTTCCCCTCGGGTGAAGCCCTGCCCAAATGTTGGTTTGACGCTAACTACAAGCTACACCAGCCCGCTGGCTCCTGAGCCTTCAGGCAGATTGAGCCGGACTCCATTCCCTGCCGCCTAAACAAACCGGGTCAGCTGCACCCGGTAGCGCTCCTTTTTGGTCACGGCCACTTCGCCCACTTCCAGTCGGCCCTTACCGCGAATCGCCACCAGATCGCCCGGTTTCAGCTGATGACTCGACTGGGTGACTTCCTTCCAGTTCACCCGCACATCGCCGCCCGTAATCAAATCGGCCATTTTGCTGCGCGACATGCCAAATCCGGCTGAGGCCACCGCATCCAGCCGCATTGAGGCTTCCACAGTCGTCAGCTCTTTCTTCTTGGGTTCGCGCACCTTCAGCTCAGTCAGCTGAATTGGCTGGGTTTTGACCGGCACCGAACGCACCTGGTTGAGGCTGAGACTGAGGAATTCGGCCAGCTCAGGCACCACAATCGCCTGGGCACCGCGCTCGCCCAGCACCACAATATCGCCCAGCTTTTCCCGCACGATGCCCGTACCCAGCAGCGCCCCCAGAAAATCCCGGTGGGTGGCGGGATCAAACAGAAAGTTGCCCGCAATTTCCAGGGCGGTGACGGATACCTGGGCAGCCTCCAGCGGAATTTCGGTGCGGGCAATTGCCACCCGCTGCCGCTCTGCCTGGGGATAGCCGCCCCAGGCCAGGTAATGTAGATCTGTCAGGCGGCTAAACATCTGCTGTAAATCGGCCAGCTCCGGCGGCGACAGGAAATCGGAGCAAACGACCTCCCAGGTCTTGAGCGCCTGCTCCGCCTGATCCAGCAGCCGCGCCGCTGTCTCTCGATTTTCTACCAGCTTTAACAGATCTTCTCTCGGCAGCATAGAAATTCCAACTCGATCCCCACAGTCCTGGTTTCAGCCTTGAGGCTGGCCCTCTAATTTGGCCCATACTCCCATTTTATCGGCTGAGCCAGACCGTCGGCTTGTGGCCTAGGGCAGGTCTCGAATCACGGCAGCCAGGATTTCGAACAGCTGGTCGATCTGGGGTTTTTCGATAATCAGCGGCGGCGACAGGGCGATAATGTCCCCGGTGGTGCGAATCAGCAGCCCCTGCTCATAGCAGCGCAGGAAGCATTCGAAGGCCCGAGCCGTGGGTTTGCCAGGCAGCGACTCCAGCTCAATTCCGGCGACCAGACCCAGATTGCGGGCGTCGATCACATGGGGCAGCCCCTTGAGCGAATGCACCGCCGCTTCCCAATAGTCGGCCAGCTCGTTGGCCCGCTGGAACAGCCCTTCCTGGTCGTAGATATCCAGCGTCGCCAGCGCCGCCGCACAGGCCACCGGATGCCCCGAGTAGGTGTAGCCGTGGAACAGCTCAATCGCGTTGGGAGCGCCCTGCATAAACGTGTCGTAAATGCCCTGCCGCACAAACACCGCCCCCATCGGCACCGTACCGTTGGTGATGCCCTTGGCCACCGTGATCAGGTCGGGCAGGACGCCAAAATAGTCTGCCGCGAAGCCCGTTCCCAGTCGGCCAAAGCCAGTGATCACCTCGTCGAAGATCAGCAGAATCCCGTGCTTGTCGCAGATCGCCCGCAGGCGCTGCAGATAGTCCTGGGGCGGAATCAGCACCCCGGTCGAGCCTGCTACCGGCTCCACAATCACCGCCGCAATGTTGGAGGCATCGTGCAGGGCGACAATCCGCTCCAGCTCGTCGGCCAGATGGGCTCCCCAAACGGGCTGCTTGCGGCTGAAGGCGTTGTGCTCCAGATCATGGGTGTGGGGCAGATGGTCAACCCCGGTCAGCAGGCCGCCAAAAAACTTGCGGTTGGGGCCAATGCCGCCCACCGAGATACCGCCAAACCCGACGCCGTGGTAGCCCCGCTCCCGGCCAATCAGGCGCTGCCGTGTTCCTTCTCCCCGCGCCCGGTGGTAGGCCAGGGCAATCTTCAGGGCCGAATCCACCGCCTCGGAGCCAGAATTGGTGAAAAACACGTGGTTCAAATCGCCGGGCAGCATCTTGCTGAGCCGGTCGGCCAGGGTAAACGCGCCGGGATGGCCCATCTGAAAGGCGGGCGCGTAGTCGAGCGTCGCCACCTGCTGATGAATCGCCTCGACAATTTGGGGGCGACAGTGGCCCGCGTTAACGCACCACAGGCCCGCCGTGCCGTCTAGCACCTGCCGCTGGTCGGCGGTGGTGTAGTACATATCCTTGGCGCTGACAAACAGGCGCGGGTTTTCCTTGAACTGGCGATTGGCCGTAAACGGCATCCAGAAAGCTTCTAGGTCGGCCCGCGTTAGCGGGGAAGAGGTCAGATCTTGCATGTCAATAGTTGAACAAATGAATAAATCGCTAACAGAATCAATCCCAAAGTTAATTTCTAACAAATCAATTCAGCCTGAGTCGGTGCAATAATCTACAGGATAGTGAGGGTTTGGAGCTTGCCCTCTGGGCTCTCGAATCCCACCTTCGGTTGACTCTAGCCCAGAGCCTTGAACGTCAGGGTACAAAAATCTGACGGAGGTAGAATAGCAAAATTGCACGAGTCTTTTCATAATGACGCTAGATGCTCCGCTGCAACAATCGCTTTAGATAAATCTCAACGTTTGCGGACTCAATGCTTGCGGACTCAATGTTTGAGGACTCAATGTTTGCGGACTCAGTGTTTGTGGAGCCAGCTTGCAACCCGTTTACCCTTCGCGCCTGTGTGACCGGCAAAAATTAAGCTCTGATCTTTCGTCCATCCCCTTCTCCTCGTCCTATGGCTGCAACTATCGCTTTAATTGCCCATGACCGCCACCGCGACGAACTCGCCGCCCTGGTGGATCAGTACCGGCCCGTGTTTGCTCGCTATCGGCTGCTGGCCACAGAGTTAACCGGCAGGCGGATTGCCGCGATTCCCACCCTCACCCCGGAGCTGACTTTCCCAGAAGGGCAGGGCGGTGAAGTTCAGATTGCGGCTGAGGCAGCGGGTGGCAATTTGGCAGGTGTGATCTGCCTGGTAGACAGCACCCTCAACCAGGGCTATGACCTGTCCACCCAAACCCTGGCCCAGATTTGCAACCTCTACAACGTGCCGTTTGCCACGAATGCTGCCACCGCCGTCGCCATCATCGGCAGTCTGGCCCGCACTCGGGTGGCCCATCTGATCTTCAATCCCGTCTCAGGCCAGGGTAACTCGGAGCAAGAGCTGGCCCTGATCCAGCGGATGTTAGAACCCCACCTGCACCTGGAAGTGCATGAGACGACCGTTGAACTCTGCGCCGAACATCTGGCCCAGCAGGCCGTGGCCGCCAACGCCGACTTGGTGATTGCCTCGGGTGGCGATGGCACCGTTTCAGCCGTAGCTGGCTCGATTATCGGGACTGGCATTCCGCTCGGCGTCATCCCGCGCGGTACGGCCAACGCCTTTGCCTCTGCCCTAGGCATTCCTACCACCCTCACCCCGATTCGGGGAGCCTGCCAGGTGATTCTGGGCGGCAAGATCCGCCAGGTGGATGCGGCTTTCTGCAACGGCATCCCGATGATTCTGCTGGCCGGGATTGGGCTGGAGGCCGAGGT
>JBJTUI010000527.1:0-3325 GCA_046080625.1 Elainella sp.
TGCAAGAGCCCTGCTACTGGTCGGCCCAGCAAACCAGCCGCCGGTTCACCGATTTACAATATCGCCTGCCCGACTGTTTTCAAATCGCGATTGCCGAAGTCGCGACGGTGCTGAAGGGGTTCAATCCAGAGCGGGGGGCAAGCCTCAAGACCTACGCCGGGATCGCCTTTGCTAGCTTGCTGCGGGATGCCCTGCGGCAGCGGCAGGTGGTAGACCTCTCTACGGACTGGGCTCTGCTGCGGCGCGTCAGCAAAAAACGGCTGCTGGAGGCGCTACATCAGGCTGGCGTCGCGGAAACGCTGCTGCCCCAATACCGGCTGGCCTGGAGCTGTTTTCAAGCGCGCTATCTGCCCAAGGCACCGGGCGAGAAGCTGCCCAAACCGGATGCGGCCTTCTGGGAGACGGTGGCCCAGCTCTACCGCCAGGAGACCCCAAACGCCGCTGTCACCGCCGCGACGCTAGAGAAATGGCTGACCCAAACGGGCCAGTGGCTGCGGGCCTACCTCTATCCGCCCGTGGGTTCGCTGAATGCGCCCAAGTTTACTGCTGCGTCGGGCGAGGAGGTGGGCGAAGTCCAGGATAGCCTCACCGATTCCTCTGCCGACCTGCTCAGCAACTTGGTGGCCGAAGAAGACCAGACGGAGCGCAGCCAGCAGCGGCAGCAGTTGAGCCAGGTGTTGCAGCAGGCGATTACCCAGCTTGATCCCCAGTCCCAGGAGATTCTGCGGCTCTACTACCAGCAGGGCCAAACCCAGCAGCAGATCATGGCCGAACTCGCCCTCAGCCAGTCTTCGGTGTCACGGCGGCTCAGCAAAACCCGCGAAACGCTGCTGTCGGCGGTTGTCCAGTGGAGCCAGAGCGTGAATATTCCCACCACCCCTGCCCTAATAAAAACCATGAGCAGAGCCCTAGACGAATGGCTCAGCGCCCAGTACCAGACCAATCCGCCCCTGTCCGGCTCTAGCAGTTCCTAGGGCGCGGCGCCGGGCTATAGCCTGCCTCTGGCCCTTGTTTGGCCCGTCTTTGGCCTTCCGATTCCTTCTTCGCAGAGAGAGCGCTCCACCATGTTTGCCTTTGCCGACCCCACCGAACTCTGGCTAGAAATCGCGCCCGAAGCCGCAGCGGCTCCTGGAGCTGACCTCTGGCGTCCCGTCGCCTACAGCCATCCCTGGTCTGCCTACCTGAACCAGCTCTGTTTGGATAGCCTGCTGGCCTGGATACAGGCGGAACAGTCGCCCGAGGCCACGGCCCAAACCGATCGGACGATCTGGGAGTTCGTGACTGGCTCGGCGATTGGGCTGGGGGCCAAGCGGCTGGTGCTGGTGCCCAGTGAAGCAATCGATCAGGCCGAGCTGGCCGTGCCCCAGGAGTGGGTCGATCTGCCCGACTGGGCGGGCGACTATTATCTGGCGGTGCAGGTGTCGCTGGAGCCGGAAGCCTGGATTCGAGTCTGGGGCTATGCCAGCCACCAGGAGCTGAAGGCGGGCCGCTACGACCCGGAAGACCGCACCTACTGTCTGGACGGCCACCAGCTCACCCAGGATTGGAGCGCCCTCTGGGTAACGCTGCGGTTTTGTCCCGAGGCCCAGACCCGCGCCGTCCTCGCGCCCCTGCCCGATCTACCCGCCGCCCAGACCGAATCTCTGCTCCAGCGGCTCAGCGCTGTGGCTAATCCGCGATTGGCTATCCCCTTCCAGCTCTGGGGAGCCTTGATCCAGCAGCCCCGCCTGCGGCAGCAGCTCTACCGGCAGCGTGTTGATTCGGTCCCAGGAATGGCGCAACCCCCCCTGCGGCAAAATCTCAGCCAGTGGCTGGACGGGGTGGGGCAGATTTCCCAGCAGCTCACGGCGGGCTGGCAGCAGTTGGAGGCGTTGCTTTCCCCGGCAGAACTGGGCTGGAATCTGCGTAGCGCCGCCGCTTCAGAGGGAGTCAGGCAGGCCAAACAGCTGGAGCTGGCCGGACAGCGGCTGGCCCTGGTGATCCAGGTGAGTCGGGAGCCGGACGGCAGGCTGGCGATTGGGGTGCAGGTGCATCCAACGGGTGAGCAGCCCCTGCCTGCCGGACTGCTGCTGAAGCTGCTGGGGGACGAGGAGGCAGAACAGGCAGAAGTGCTGCAAGCGGTACAGGCGGGCGCACAGGAGAGCTACATCCAGCTGCGGCGGTTCCGCTGCGGAGAGGGCACAGCGTTTCAGGTTGAGCTAGAACTAGAAGGCCAGCAGGTTACAGAACCGTTTGAGGTATGAGGCAGGAGGGATAGATCAGGTATGGGGCAAACCATCCAGGTGCTGCTGAAGCTGGGGCAGGGCAATTGGCAGACCGGTTTCCCTAGCGTGATGGTGCAGGCAGTGACCGTAGGCCAGACTAGCACGGCGGCAAGTCTGAACCAGACGATTGCCCTCCAGCTTAGCGGTAGCCTGCCCGCTGCTCCGGAACTGGCGCGGCTGTATGGCGAGTGGCGTTTGGTCTACCAGGGCTTGAGCCAGCGGTTGGCCCTGCGGCGCGGTCTGCGGGCTATCGAAATCGAGCCGGAGGGGATTACCCACGTCTCGCCTGCCGCGCTGGAGCAGCTGACCCGCCAGATCAAGCAGGCGTTGGATCACTGGCTGGAGTCCGAGTCGTTTCGGCCCGTGGATCGACGGCTGCGCACCCAGCTCGCCCCAACCGACGAAATTCGGCTGATTGTGGAAACGGCAGACCCGGTGCTGCGGCGGTTTCCCTGGCAGCTCTGGCAGTTCTTCAGCGACTATCCCCTGGCCGAGGTGGCCGTCAGCGCCCTGGAATACGGTCGTTCTAGCCGCCCCCGTCCGGCCCGCCAGCAGGTGCGGATTCTGGCCGTGCTGGGCAACAGTGAGGGTATTGACGTGCAGCAGGACCGGGCGATGCTGGCCCAGCTATCCGATGCTGAACCGGTGTTTTTGGTAGAGCCGACCCGGGCCGAACTCGATCAGCAGCTCTGGGACGAACAGGGCTGGGACATGCTGTTCTTCTCCGGCCACAGCGCCAGCCAGCCGGACGGCAGCACGGGCGAGATCGCGATCAACGCCCAGGAGCAGCTCAGCGTCGCCCAGCTCAAACATGCCCTGACGGCGGCCATCGGGCGCGGACTCCAGTTCGCGATCTTCAACTCCTGCGATGGGCTGGGGCTGGCCCGCGATATGGCCGACCTCAACATCCCCCAGCTCGTCGTCATGCGGGAGCCGGTGCCCGATCGGGTAGCCCAGACCTTTCTGCGGCATCTGCTCACCGCTTTTGCCGGGGGGCAGTCCTTCTACTGCGCCGTGCGGCAGGCCCGCGCCAAACTGCAAGGACTGGAAAGCCAGTTTCC
>JBJTUI010000528.1:0-8873 GCA_046080625.1 Elainella sp.
GCCGCTATATTCGTGAGCAAGAAGCATCTGACCAAAGTGGACGGTTTTAATTAACCCACAGATACCTTCAGCGAAAGCCATCCGCCCTTGGGGCGGTCACATTCATCAAGCCACCAGCTTCGCTGGGGGTGTCTGACTTCCTCGGTTGATACTGAACTCGTCACTATTATCAAAAGCAGGCTTGGTTCTTCTGAACGCTGTCAAATGCGAGACGAAATAAACAGTAGAGGTTTGAAGATTGGACTTTAATCCAAGCTCTTGTCGGAACGAGAGCGAAGTTGAAAGTAAGCTTATTGTTCAATATTTACTGCCAGCTCTAGGATATGACCAAGATGATTGGCATCAAGAAGTCGCTCTGGGTAGTATTCGCCTTGACTTCTTGGCTTTCGCTGCGCAAGTACTACCTTTTACGCTTGACAGTAATTCTCCTTTAAGTTTAGTTATAGAGGCAAAAAGTCCCAGTCAAAATTTAAATAAGCATACTCGTCGCCTCAAACAATACCTTACCTCTCTTCATGCGAATTATGGCTTACTGACAAACGCTGAAGAGCTGAGAGTTTATGAAAGATCTGGTAGCGATATCCATTTGATATTCGAGTGTTCAGGAGAAGAAATTTCGAGTAAAATTGGCGAAATAAAAAGGCTGATAGGCAAGGATTCTATTCAAGCAGGACAACAGCCAAAAAAACAAACGCTGAAACATGGCAAAGGGAGTGATCTGATGAAGGTTATTGCGGTTTATCACAACAAAGGTGGCGTTGGTAAAACAACTGTGTCTGTCAATCTTGCTGCGGCTCTACGCAAGAAGGGATTTGATGTCCTCTTAATCGATTTGGATTCTCAGGCTAACTCTACATTCGCGGCTGGCTTGGTCAAATTTCAATTTGAAGAGGATGACAATCTACGAGACAACAATGTTTTTCATGTTCTCCAGTCTAGCGATTTCAATTTCATTTCAGATGTTTCACGCTCATCTAGTTTCTTTAACACGCCAGAAATAGATGTCATTCCTTCTCATATTAGCTTGATTGAAGGCCAGTATGAACTGAATGCTATTAAAACTAGTCAATTCAGGCTCATTAAGAAGCTAGGTCGAGAGAAAGATCGATACGATTTCGTAGTTATAGATACTCCTCCATCGCGAGACCTCTATGCTACGGTTGCTCTCATTTCTGCTGATTATTTGATTATTCCTTCTGATTTGAAGCCATTTGCGAATCAGGGTTTGTCCAGTGTTCTTAGCTTCATTAAAGAAAACGATGAATTTAGAGATAGCATAAGTCGGGAACCAATCAAGATTTTGGGTGTATTGCCATCTAAGATTTCAACCAATGCTAAGTCATTCGAGCGGACCTTCCCTAGACAGAAAGAAACTATAATTAGACATTACAATCTGCCTGTCCTAGATTCTATAATCTTTGATAGAGCTGCTTTATCTCATTGTCTTAATCAGACAGTGTCTGTAGGCGATTTGGAGGTGCCTGATCCGAAATCGATCTTTGATTTTGCTGATAAAACACCCGCAGCTAATCAGTCTGCTGAAGAATTTGAAGCTTTGGCTGTAGAAGTTTTAGAAAAAATGGAGAAGCTGGGATGACAGAGTTTGCAAAGGTTGACGTAAAAGATATTAGCTCTGAGGTACCACGTACGACCTTTTTAGAGGAAGAGATTGAGCAATTGGCTGATTCAATCTTGGAGAGCAGAGGAATTCTCAAGCCCTTAATTGTCAAGCAAACGGGGATTGAAAGCTTTGTTGTGCTTGATGGCCATCTAGAGTATTTCGCTTCTGTCCGAGCTAGGGAGAAGAATCCTCGGCAGGGCGAAATGGTCAATGCATTTGTGATTACAGAGAAAGATGAGGCGGCTGCACGAAAGCAGATCAAAGTCCTGAACGGCTCAGGCAAAGTATCTACTTCAGGGGGGGGGACTGTACAACCCCCTACATCGAAATCAAGCGGCGACAGTAATTGGATCAGTAGCTTTGAAACAAGACTGAGTGAAATTAGAGAAGAATTATTTCAGACAAAGCGGGACCATGAGAATCGTTTTGCCCAACTTGAGAAGCAGCTTCATCGGAATAAGGGCGATTTACTTGATTTCCTAAACAACTCTAAGGAGCAGGATCTAATGGTTGAGTTATCGCGCTATGGATTAGTCAAGGGCAAAGTTGAAGCGATTTGCAGTGCCCGCAGCCAAAAGCAGAACAGGAAATTTGATAGCTATCAAGACGTTGTAAAGACGACCAAAGGGTTTGGAGCTGAAGGAATGGTTCGCCTAATCGATGCGTGGACGAACACTAATAGAAGCTGAATTAGCTGAAATAGAAATCTGCCGTGAGCGGGAAAGAATTCAATTCCAGATCTACATCTGTGTGGCTGAACGGGCTTTCAATCACTGCTACAGAACCGCTGAACCTACCAAAATCCCCTTCTCCATCAATTTACTGCCAGAGAAGGGGATTGTGTTTGTAAACGGGCAACAGGAATTGTCCTGCCAGGTTTCTAGTTTGCAGCGCGCAGCGGCGTCACCTTCAAGTTGAAGCGGCCAATCCCCTGACCTGCGTAGGGACTGACGCGAATAATGTAATTGCCAGCCTTCGTTACCCGAGCAAACAGCATCGAATTGGTCGAGCCATCTGGAGCGTCGTCGTTCTCCGCAATTGCCGAACCGTCCGGGGCAATCAGCGTAATAATCGTGTCGAATTCATCCGAAGTCAGGTCGATCACCACCTGTTCGCCCTCACTGAAAGTCACCAGATAGTCGCGAGCAAAGCCACCGCTGCCGGTAGGGATATCTTTGTCCGTCAGGCTATCAGAGACCTGATTACTTTCAGGCATTGGAATCGGGCTATAAAGGGTTTGCGCAGTCGCAGAAAGGGCACTCAACCCAAGCGCCAGCGCAGTAGCTGGAGCCAGCAAGGGAAGGCTGAGCCTATTCACCAGTGAGTTTCTCATAAAAACGGCTATACCCTGCCAAAACAACAAACAGTTCGTCAATTATGGCGCATTATTCTGGAGATGCTGGTGGCCTTACTTCAAGACTTAAGGTTTTGGGGCGGCAAACAGTTAACTTGAGCCAGTTTGGTTCAATTCGACCCCGAAGCTGATTAGACTAGATGAAGAATTACAACAGGAATGACCTATGGCCGCTAACGTCGAAATTTATACTTGGAGCACCTGCCCGTTCTGCATTCGCGCCAAGGCTCTTCTAGATAAAAAAGGCGTGGAATACACTGAATATTGTCTGGATGGCGACGAGCCGGGCCGCGCCAAAATGGCCCAGCGGGCCAACGGCAGACGATCCGTGCCGCAGATTTTCATCAACGACCAACATATCGGTGGCTGCGATGATTTGCACGCCCTCAACGCCAGAGGCCAGCTCGATCCGCTCCTGGCCTAACCTTGAGCCAGATTGGTCTAGGGCGAAGGCTGTAGAATTCTAGGAGCATGGCGTGAAACTTGCATTTATTATCGATCCGATTCAGCGGCTTGATCCGGGCCACGATACTAGCGTGGCGATTATGGAGGCCGCCCAAACGCTGGGCCACCAGGTCTGGATTACCGAAGCGCATCACCTCAGTGTGGTGGACGGCAAGGCTTGGGCCAGACTAGAGCCGGTCCAACTCGAACCCGTTACCTTGGTCGAGGGGCGCTGGGTTGCGGCAGCGTCCTGGTTTAGCACCGGCCCCAGCGAATTTCGCTGCCTGGAAGATATGGACGCCGTGCTGATGCGCACCGACCCGCCCGTCACCGTCTCCTACCTCTATGCCACCTACATCCTCGACTACATCGACCCGGGCCAAACGCTGGTGATCAACGCCCCCAACGGGCTGCGGGCGGCCAACGAGAAGATGTACGCCCTCCAGTTCACAGACGTGATGCCCGAAACCATCGTCACCCAAGACAAGCAGGTGATTCGCCAGTTTGTGGAGCAGCAGGGCGCGGCGGTGCTCAAGCCGCTGGGCGGCAAGGCCGGGGAGGGGATTCTGTTCCTCACCCCCGACGACCGCAACTTCAATTCCCTGATCGAAATCAGCACCCTGGGCAAACTGCCGGTCATGGTGCAGGCCTATCTGCCCGCTGCCAAAGAGGGCGACAAGCGGATTATTTTGCTGAATGGTGAGCCGATAGGGGCCTGCAATCGCGTCCCGACTGGCAGGGAGTTTCGCGGCAATATGGCCGTGGGCGGCAAGGCTGATAAAGCCGACATCACCGACCGGGAGCGGCTGATCTGCGACCGGATTGCCCCAGCCCTGCGGCGCGATGGCCTCGTTTTCGTCGGCATTGATGTGATTGGCGGCTACCTGACCGAGGTCAACGTCACCAGCCCCACCGGAATTCGCGAGATCGATCGGCTGAACAACGTGCGGCTGGGTGAGCAGGTGGTGCGCTGGATTGAGCAGGCAAAGCAGTAGCGGAGATCAACTTTTGAGTCGGGCGGGTTGGGTTGACCGTCCCTGCTATTCCCCTGGCCTAACCTCGTATTCAGTAATACAAATTTGCTGTTTTGCTTCGAGTAGCGTCTTAAGAGTTGGCCATTCAGAGCTTCGCGGCTGTTTGGCTGTTTGCCTCAGGGCAGGGTTCGATCAGCAGCGTCAGAGGCGGGGTGAAGCAGTCGGAAGGCCGCCTGTTAAAATTTCTAAACATAGCTATTGAGCAACGCCCAAGAGCTGCATTCAAGAGCTGCATCAGATCAGGGCTTTGTTACTTGCAAAATTGCCGAGGAGGGTTATATGAGTCAGCCACAAGATCAATTCAACCAGTTTAGTAGGCTCAAGCGTCGCCGTTTGATTCAGTATGGTGGTCTAGCGGTTGGCAGCGGCATTGTTGCTGCCTGTGCTAACCAATCGTCCCAGTCAACTGCCTCCAGATCCTCAGCCTCCCCAGCTGCCTCTCCTTCGGCTGGGGCCGAGCTGACGAAGCTCACCTATGGCACCAATTGGTATGCCCAGGCTGAGCACGGCGGGTTTTACCAGGCGGTTGCGACCGGCATTTATAAAGACTACGGCCTTGATGTGACGATCAAAATGGGCGGCCCCCAGGTGAACGGTACCCAGCTGTTGATGGGCGGCGCGATTGACTTCTTCATGGGCTACGGTTCCGACGCGATCAAAGCCGTTCAGGAGAACATTCCCAAAATTACTGTCGCGGCCCTGTTTCAGAAAGACCCGCAGGTGCTGCTGGCCCATCCCCAGAGCAATGCCAAGTCCCTGGAAGACCTGAAGGGTAAGCCGATTTTTATTTCGGCAGCGGCCAACACCACCTACTGGCCCTTCCTCAAGGCCAAGTTTGGCTACACCGACGACCAGAAGCGGCCCTACAACTTCAACCCCGGTCCCTTCTTGGCCGACAAAAACTCGGTCCAGCAGGGCTATCTCAGCTCAGAACCCTTGGCCATCTCAAAAGAGGGAGGCTTTGAGCCGCTGGTGTTTCTGCTGGCCGACTCTGGCTATGAGCCCTATTCCACGACGATTGAATGCAAGCGCGAACTGGTCGAACAAAACCCCGATCTGGTGCAGCGATTTGTCGATGCCTCGATCAAGGGCTGGTATAGCTACCTGAACGGTGATCCGGCTCCGGCTAACGAGTTGATCAAAAAAGACAACCCGGAAATGACCGATGAACAGATCAAGTACGGTATTGCCAAGATGAAGGAGTATGGCATCGTCGTCTCTGGAGACGCTGAAACCCAAGGCATCGGAGCTATGACCGACGCCCGCTGGAAATCATTCTTTGATACCATGTCCAAACAGGGCGTGTTCCCCAATAGCATTGACTACACCAAAGCCTACACGCTCCAGTTCGTCAACAAGGGCGTTGATGCTTACAAAGTTTGATGCCTGCAAGTTTGATGCCTGCAAGTTTGACGCCTGCAAAATTTGATGCACGTAAAGGCCAGGATCTTGTCGCTATGACTACTGCCATCACCCTCAGCAACGTTAGCAAAATCTACCAAAACGGTACGGTGGCGCTGCAAGACCTGAACCTGGCGATCGAGCAGGGCCAGTTTGTCAGCCTGCTGGGGCCGTCGGGCTGCGGCAAGAGTACGGTGCTGCGGCTGATCGCGGGGCTGGGTCGAATGAGCGGCGGCAGCCTCTACTGGGGCAGTTCCAATCAGGGCAACTCCGGTCAGCCCCGTCTCGCCTTTGTGTTTCAGGAAGCGGCCCTGATGCCCTGGGCGACGGTGGCTGAAAATGTGCGGCTACCGCTGAAGCTGGCCAAGGTACCAAATCGGGAAGCGCTCCAGTCGGTTTCGGAAGCGCTGCATCTCGTCGATTTACAGGGCTTTGAGCGGAGCCACCCACGTCAGCTCTCGGGCGGCATGAAAATGCGGGTTTCGATTGCCCGTGCTTTGGTGACTAAGCCAGACGTGCTGCTGATGGACGAACCGTTTGGGGCGCTAGACGAAATGACCCGCAGCCGCCTCAACAGCGACCTGCTGGAGCTCTGGCAGCAGAAGCAATGGACGGTGGTGTTTGTCACCCACAACATCTATGAGGCCGTCTACCTCTCGAATCGTGTAGTAGTAATGGCGGCTCGTCCGGGCCGAGTCGTGGCCGATGTGGCCATTGATGCCCCCTATCCCCGCACCGAGGATTTTCGCACCTCAATTCAGTTCAACGACTATTGCCGCGAGATTTCCCACGCCCTCAGCCAGGTGGCTAGCGGCTCTCGTTCCGATGATAGTAGCGTCAGTGATGAAACCCGTGACGGGCGGGCTGGGACTGCCTTTGACGTAGCTTGAGTCCAACGTGAATCACGCTAATCTTGCTGAGTTTCCTCAAAGAATGTGATCAGGTTGCCATCTTGATCCACAACGCCAAATTCGAGGGTTCCCCAGGGCTTTTCCTGTAGAGGTGCCTGGGGATGAACTACCCCCTTGGGCTGAAGTTCAGCATACAGGGCATCAATGCTTGTCACCTTGATACGACATACAGTGTTCTCAGCAATGTGTTTTTCAGAACAGGCCCCAAAATGAATCTGTACCGCATCGCGCTGAACGATGCCGTAGACTGCTGGCTCTACATAAATTTTGGTAAACCCAAACACAGAGCAGTAAAACTGAATCGTCTTAGCGATATCGAGCGAAGCCAAGACAGGGACAGCCGAGTTTAATGTTGAAATACTCATTGCAACTCCTTAGCCATTTGCTCTGATTTGTCAGGTGTCACGGTGGCCTAGAGCTAGGCTTAAACTACTGTCTCACCCACGGATTTAGGCGAACTGAACCGTCAACCCTCACAGATGATTTTAGCTGTCCCCACTGAGGCTTTGCGGCACAGTAAGCTAATCATCCGCCCCAGAGAGCCATCCAGAGCCGTTGCCAGAAGGGTTGCCCTTGCCGCCAGGGCAGCACCTCGACTCGCGGCAGCTGCGGCAGCTTGGAGCGGATTTCCTGGATCTTCCAGCCGGTCAGGCGAGCCAGAGTTTGGGCCTCCTGTTCAAACCGTTGAGCCAGATTCCGCCGATACTGGTGGCCCGCCGCGCAGGTGATTGTGCCGCCCTCAAACGGGTGTCGCAGAATGTAGCGCCCCTGGAAGAAGCTGCGGTTGCTGGTCTGTTGAAACATCAGGTCTTCCGGGAAGCGGTCGCGGCTGTAGCGGACATGCAGGCGGCTGAGGAAGACGCTGGGTTGGGACCAGGGCTGAAACGAGTCAGGGCGACTGGCCGGATCGGTCAGCCAGAACACGCCCGCCTGCCGCAGTTCATCTGGGGTGAGCGGGTCGGCAGAACAGGGATCGCAGCCCGCCATATCCCAGGCATATTCCAGAAAAGCGACGTTGCGGCCCTCGCGCTCATAGGACTTGCTGAACATGGCCTGGTAGAACTCGCCAAAGTCCTCCTGCACAAACAGCGGCAGCTCCGTATCCGAGGGAATCTTGACCGTGCGGTAGTTGGCGACCTCGGCTTGCCCCTCTGGCGACAGAATGTAGACAATCAGATCCTGCGTGGGGTGAGCCTGGTTGGGCTGGGCATTCATCATCCCCAGGCGAATCGGCAGCATAAACCGGGGTGACTCGTAGCGAATTTGCAGGGGCCGCAAAGCTTGGTAGCCGGATGCTTCGTATTCTTTCAGGTTCACCTTAGCCACAAAAAACTTCAGGTTTTGCCGAATATAGGGCTGCAATAGCTGACTGGCCCCCTGGGGCAGCCGATAGCCGTTCTGGGTCAGCCAGTTGGCCAGTCCCCTTGACTCGCGGGCGCTGAGAATCAGAATGTCGTATTCGCCCACGCTAAACCGCGATTCGACCGTCACGCCCAGAGCCTGATTCCGACCTCTAGCCGCGTCCAGGCTTTCTGCTGCTGGAGCGGCGGCTGACGGCATCTGGCGCAGAGCAAACTCCGGGGCGCAGGGATCGGGGTCAAAATATTCCACCAGTCGCGGGGCGCTAAACGCATCCAGCCGCTCGATTACGCCCGGTTCAGCCACCTGCACCTGCTCGGGTTGCAGCACTACAGGCACCGGCACCACCATCGCAAAGTCCTGGGCTTCGCCCTGGTAGTCGTTGGCCATGGTCAGCACCGTGCGGTTGCCGCTGCGGGCAATCACCACCTGCGAAGCCTGGTTATAGAGCGAGGTATCGGCCTTGGCGACATAAAAACCGCAAAACGCCCAGGCGGGAATGGCAAAGCCGAGGCAGAACAAACAGGTCAGCAGGCCGATCCAAAGTGAATGAAGTCGTTTCATCGCAGTCTGTGATTTCAAAACTAAGTGACGAGAACAAGATTGTGAGGGCGTTGCAGAAAGGGGAATGTTGGATTTGCTAGAATAGGGGCATGAAATGTCCTCAATGCGATTCCACTCACTCGATCAAGAACGGGCACCGCAGCGGCAGGCAGTGCTACAAGTGCAAGCAGTGCGGGCGGCAATTC
>JBJTUI010000529.1:0-5050 GCA_046080625.1 Elainella sp.
ATTCCCTTTGTCTTTTTGGAAAATAGACCATTAACCACAGTTCCTATCCATCACGAGTAGAGAGTACGAGTAAGGCGAGCCCGTAGCCGAATAAACTTTCATCAGATTAAAATCATGTTCATTCAGGATAGCGAATTCCGAATGGTTTGGAACGTTTTGGTTGTGGAACGTTATTAGCCGGGCTTAGACGGGCGAATTTGCTGAAATTCTGTTCCTGTTCGCTCGTTCTAAGTTCACAGCGACAATCGAACCCGCGTAGGCTGGCAGCAGTCGGCGACCTGATGGGGCTAATCAAGGCTAGGCTGGGGCTCAAGGCCCGCTCAACCTTGACTCGGTCTATTTAAAACAGGATACAAATCCAGACGAAAATTGTGTTGCCGGAATGAACCGTAAATCTACGGAATTTTGATCGCTTGCCCTTGCGCTTGCCCTTTGATCACTCTGGCCTGTTCTGACAGGGCTCGCCGGTCACAGTTTGGAATTCAACCGCTGCTGCCCTTTGTGCGATCTTCAAGAACCTATGAAACCGTGAGCAATTTCTCGAAGAAACTGCGGAGCAGGCTGGTCATTCCCCAATGATGATTGGTATAGGCTTGGCAGTATGGGGCTGTTGACAGTATGAAGACCCACTGGTCCGCCCCATATCCGGCCCACCCCATTTCAGGAGTCCCAATGAGCAATCTCAGATTTCTATCCTCGATCAGCGGTGTCATCTCTATTCTTTTAGCGGTATTTTTTCTGGTCAGCGCGGTTTTGCTGCTGGTTCGGGGCGATGGCTCAATGCGCGGGATGCTGCTGATCCAGGCAATTTTTGTGCCGCTGGTGCTGATGTTTGTCGGGAATCTAGTGCTGTCGGTGGGATGGAAACTCGACCCCCTGCTGCACCTCGCATTTTTCTTAATGAATCTGGTGATCATTTTCCTGGGCGTCAAAGATATTCTGATCAATCGCAGCCTCTAGCGATTAGCGCATTGTTTGCTCCCCACCTCCCCGATTTTCGATCGCTCCATCGCTACTTTGATCGGTTTCAGATCAAGGCAGGCTTGAGGCGCTTGGCCCTGGCTGGTTTAGTGCTGATCCTGCTCATGATCTCTGCTGTGGCCTGGTCAAGA
The DNA here is from genome assembly GCA_046080625.1 of Elainella sp. Classification (GTDB taxonomy): domain Bacteria; phylum Cyanobacteriota; class Cyanobacteriia; order Elainellales; family Elainellaceae; genus Elainella. Next base: position 1,113 of record JBJTUI010000529.1, read on the forward strand.
CCAGCGGCAGCTGCTATTCCCAGCCGCACGCCCCTCACCCTGGAGCTGCTGCAAACGCGACTCAAGACACCCACCCAGAGCGAAGGCACGCGCATGATCGATCTGCGGCAGATGCTGATCGACCTGCGGCCCGAGAATCCTGGCTTTAGTAACCAGTTTTATCGGCTGATTCAGGCCCAAATCCAGCGGTCTGCGGTGCCTCTGGGGTTAGATTTAAGCTACTCGGTGATCCAGGGCGAGTTTCAGTTTGGCGAGTTGGGCCTGCCCTCCCCGCTCTATGGTCCGGCGCTGCCCATCTTTAGTGAAACCGAACAGGTCCAGCTGGCCCGCGACCGACGGCGGCTGTCCCAGTTGAGTCAGCTTTCGCGCTCGCTGCTGATCCAGTCCCAGGTGATGCCGCTGCAAATCACGGTGCTGCGGGGGCCGCTGGCCCTTACCCAAACCCGGTTTGAGGGCTATGCCAACTTTGGCAATACTTTCTTCCTGGGGCGAGTGGAGGCTCCCGGCGCGGTCTTTACCCAAACCACCGACTGGTCCGAAACCCGGTTTAGCCGGTTGGCCAATTTCTCGAACGCCATTTTCCAGCGGGATCTGCGGTTTCGCAGCGCCCTGTTTTTCCAGCGAGCCCGGTTTAGCCAGGTGCAGTTTCAGGGCAGCACCACGTTTCAGAGCAGTGAATTTCAGACCTCGGCCACCTTCAACCAGGCGAATTTTCAACAGCCCGCCAACCTGACCCGCATCCAGTGGCGCGACACGGCGGATTTCTCCCAGACGCGCTGGCAGGCTCCAGCCCAGTTTGACCGCAGCAAGTTCATGCAGGCCCTGTTTTTGAGCGAGGCGGTGTTCGACAAACCGGTCAGCTTCCGGCAGTCCCGCTTCAACCAGTCGGTCAACCTGCGCGGAGCGGCAATTCTCAACCAGGCCGATTTTGCTGACGCCAGCTTCGCCAGAGGAGCCTACCTAAATGTGGCTAACCTACAGTTTGATCCGCGTCAGGCCAGAATTTTGGGCAATCCAGGTCAAATTGGCCGGGTGTTGACCGTGCCCAGCCTGGAAGGCAACGAAACGCTGCTGCGGAATTTTGTCCAGAACTTTCGCCTGCTCCAGGCAGTCGCCGATGCCAACGACGTGCAGTACACCACGGAAAAGCTGCGCCTGCGCCAGTTTCAGCAGCATCTCTCTGGTACAGACCTGAATACGGCCAGCCCTGCCCAGCTGATGCGGCTCGGGTTCAGCGCCGACCAGGCGGCCTCGATTCAAAAGGCGCGGGCCGAGCAGCCCCTGCGCAATGTCAGCGATTTGCTGCGGCTGGAGAAAATCGATTTTGCTACCTACGTCAAGGTGCGGGATCGGCTGTCGGTAGGGCAGGCCAGTACGCCCCTAGGCTGGCTGCTGGAAGTTGCGAAATGGCTGGGGCTCAGCTTCCTGCTGCTCTTGACCCGCTATGGGACCAGCTTCTGGCTGGTGTTTGGGGTAGGGCTAATCGCCGTGGCCTACTTTGGCGTGCTGTTCTGGCTGGTCGATCGGTTTCGCCGCATCCATCCCCAGAAGATTATCCCCAACCTGGGAGAAACCCTCTGGATGGGCGGTGGCTTTGGCTTTCTGCTGGTGGCAGGACTGGCGGCCATTTTTCGGGTGGGCGAATCCCCCTGGTCCACCCTGGCCTGTCTGGGGCTGGTGATTTTGCCAGTGCCAGCCGCTCTGCTGCTGCTGATCTACGGACGGGGCCGCCACCACGACCTGATGCATCAGACCTACTTCGTCGAGGACGGCAGCATGCGGCAACTCCGCTTTCTGATAGGCCGTCTGCCCAACATTCCGGCCTATCCCGGCTTTCGGGAGCGCTTCAACCCGATTGTTTGGGACCGGCGCTGGAGCTGGCTCAATTACTTCGACTTCAGCATCAACAACCAGATGCGGTTTGGCTTCAACGACATCCGTCTGCGCGATGAGGCCATGCCAGGAGCCTTGACCAGTCTGGTCTGGTACCAGTGGACCTTTGGCATTATCTATTTCGGCCTGCTGCTCTGGACGCTGTCGCGCACGATTCCGGGCCTGAATCTGCTGATCTATTTCAAATAGGCCGGTGCAATTATTTATAGGAGAGTGGGGGTCTGGGGGCTTGCTCTCTGCACGCCCTAACCCCATCCTTGGTTTAATCCAACCCAGCGACTTAGCTTTGAATAACCGCGATCACTGAACCGCCGCAGTGGGTTGCTCCAGGGACTGCTCAGCGGTCGAAAGAGGTTGACCCGCTAAATTGGCTCGCTGGGCTCGAAACATGCCAAATCGACAGAGGCCAGCCCCGAAGGCCAGCCGCATCAGCAGCAGGGTTGGCACCTCGCGCAGGGATTTCACCAGACCGGGCAGGCCAAACTTCACCAGTCCAGCCGGACGGGCCACGCCCTGCCAGATCGAGTCTAGCCAGGAAGGCAGGGTCGGCTCGGTCCAGTCGGCGGTGATCACCTCGCCCTCGACGTAGCCGGTGGCGGTCAGCAGTTCGGCAAACCCTTCGATGCTGCTAAAGGCCGGATGGGACCATTGATCCAAGAGCTGCCGCATCACCGGACGCTCCCAGAAGTTCAGCGGTTTCTGGCGGTCGTCGCGCTGGTTCCAATCGGCCACGGCTAGGGTGCCGCCGGGCTTCAGCACCCGCAGCAGCTCGCGGGCAAACTGGGCCTTGTCGGGCATATGTGGCCCCGCCTCAATCGACCAGACCACATCAAAGCTGGCGTCGGGAAACGAGATCGCCATGGCGTCATCCACCAAAAACTGGGCGTCCAGCCCGGCGGGAGTCAAGTCCTGGGCACGTTTCACCTGCTGGGGGCTGATCGTGATGCCGGTGACTTTGAAGCCATAGTCTCGCGCCAGAATTCGGCTGCTGCCACCAATCCCGCAGCCCACGTCCAGCACAGTGGTACCGGCAGGGAGTTTGTCCAGTCCAGCCCAGCGCACCATTTCATGCACAAAATCAGCCTTGGCCTGGAGAAAATCCTTGTGGCGGGGCGGCATGCCGTAATGGCCCAGGTGAATATGCTCGCCCCAGTAAAACTCCAGGATGCCGTCTTCGGTCCATTCGTCGTAGGAGTTGGCTACCGAGCCAGCCGATTCGTAGCGTCGCGCCGTCAGCAAATACAGCGCCAGCCCTAGGCCCAGCGCCAGCAGCAGTCCCCAGAAAACGATCATTGCTCTCGCCCGCCTAACTTAACATTTTTTGACATTATCCCATTTTGTTGGGTTCTGGGGGCCACTCAAGCCCCCTGCTTCATAGCCTCCAGCAAAATTGACAGCGCCCGATCTTCGCCCGAGTTCACCTGTCGATCCAGCAGCGCTACGCCCACGGCCTTCGACAGGGCCACAGCGGCAATATCGGCGTCCAAACCCTCCGTAAGCTGCTCAATCGACTGGGGCACCTTCAGGGCAGCCTTGATACCCGCCAGGATTTCCTCTTCGTAGCCCAGCGATTTCAACTGCGGATAGAGGCTGTCCCAGTCCAGCCCGTCCGGATTGCCCACCTGAATCATGTAGGCCAATAGACGCTGGAGTTTGCGCTCCTGCTGGGGCGTCAGGCTCTGGGCCAGGGTGGGGCTGCTGCTCGTGCTGTTCGCCTTCAGGTTTTGCAGGATCTTCTCCCAGTCGCCATCGTCGCAGGATTCGGGCTTGCCCACGGTGAGGGACAGATGAATCTGTCTGGAGTTGGCCTGAAGCTGGGTGACATGCGCCTGGACGCCCAGAAAACCCAGCCACTGGGAAATAGTCGTGACCAGCGTTGAGTAAGTCGCCTGACTGTTGGCCAATAACCGAATCTGGGTGCGAACCATCGGACGCACAATCTGTGTCAGCATAGTCCCGCTCGTGAAAAGGCTACTTAGCAATATTGCTTCCCCTTTTCAAATAGTCAACTGTTCAAAATCATCTCTTTGCCAAGGTTTCTTGAG
>JBJTUI010000530.1:0-5337 GCA_046080625.1 Elainella sp.
TGTGATGAGAGGGATTCCGCTAGCTGTTGCCGCAGTCGGGTTGCATTAGCTGTATTGATATGTCCACTGGGCTGAACAACAGTGACACCGGTTCTGGTGAAAGAGCTTTCTTGCATGGTGTGATCCTAATCTGCGAAGCGATAGTACTAAAAACCTATTCGAGTGCCCCAACGGGAACCTCCAACTCCGGAAACTCTGATGAGTTTAAGGATAGGCACTAACTGCAAGTCTCTAGGGAACCCATTTCCGAGCAGAAAACTCAGAGACGCAACTGATGGTTGCAATTGGAATGTACAGAACATATCTCCAGCTCTCTGGAATCAGCCATGGGCTTGCCGCAGGTTTGCAGAAACTTTATGTTTGGCGAAACTCTATGTAAAGTTTTTAGCAAGTTTTCTGAAGCGTAAGTATTAGAGGACACAATCATGCATGTTTTGAAGTTCTGCTTGCAGCGGCTATTCGAATAATCCAGTCGAGCTATAGACTTGCAAAACTTTGAAAAGGGCTGAGTTGGAGGAATTATAACCAGAATCACCGGCTCGACCTGCGGACGCGCAGATCTGCTCATCAGATCTACAGAAGCAAGCAAGCGAACTCCGTACCCTTACTTTTTGTAAAATCCGGAATTCGAATCGACTGAGTTGGAGTAAAAATCAGCTTCTAAGATCAACGCGGCTTGAAGGCTCAGCTACCTACTCAGTTACCCTTCTCAGCCATCCTGCTGAAAATCGTCTGCTCCCAGCCCAGGAAGCCTTCCCTGTGACCGATATCACCCGCTCCATTGATAGTAATCATGGGGCAAGGAAAGTCTCTAACCGAAGATTTGGTAAAAATCGCCCTCACCATCCTCACGCAGATTGATTATGAAACCAACCCACGTAATTCGTCGCCTGGTCGCCAAAGCGCTCTATATCAAACAGCTCACTCCTGATATCGAGAATGAGATCAACTATGAGCTGACTCGCCTGGGCCACATTTCAGATGATGACTACGAGGCCTTAGAACTCCTGATGGCCGAGATGGATGCCGGTCGGATTCGCCTGGTACCCAGCCCCTAGTTCGTCATCTCGCTACCAGCCCATCCTCCCGTCGCTGGATTTAGCAGCCTCCAGGGCTTGCGCTTTTCCACCTAGAGGGCTGGACTGCCGGAGCACCGGTTCTGAACCGGCTAGGGCTGAAATGCTTCTGGATGAGCCTGCCAAACCTGGTGAACAAACTGCTGAAGCTGCTGATGGGCAGCCGCATCTGGATGAAGTTGATGCAGCAGACTGGGTTCGGCAGGCTCGGCTTTTAGACGCTCTAGCTGCACCAAAAGCGGCAAAACCTCAACGTCAAGAGCGCTGCGCAATAGGGAGAACGGACAAAGCAGATCGGCACCCTGGCGCAGGTCGAGGAGAATTTCTACTTCACCCTGCAACCGATAGAGCAGAAGGGGCCGAAACCAGCAGAGATTGCGTTCAGCTACAATCTGAATCGCCTCTCCGTACAGAATTGTGGTGTCATGTTCCAGGCAAAGAATCTGCTGGAGTTGCACGTTGGCTTCGGTCATGCGAGCAGAGGTACGACTCATCAGGTATGATTCACGGCAAGTGATAGCTCTTAAATTCTGTTCTAGCGTTCTGCCGAGATATCCAACCTTCTGGAAAGACAGATTTAGATACTGCTCTCAGTCTGGTTGGGCTGTTTTGATTTTAAATAGCAAATTCTAGAAATGGGAGCGAGTTTAAGCTTTCGTGTCAGGAGTTTCAGGATCTGAGGCATACCTGTCGGCTGAGTCTGCCCAGCGCTCTCAACATTTTTACCCAGCACCCTTCAGCCTCTCTATGCGAGAACTCTATCCTGCGATTGAACCCTTCAAAATTGAACGGCTCCGGGTATCTGACCGGCACGAAATCCACGTTGAGCAGGCAGGCAATCCCCAGGGTAAACCGGTGATTTTTCTGCATGGTGGGCCAGGCGGCGGCATTGATCCCATTTATCGTCAGTATTTTGACCCGACCCAATGGCGGATTGTCCTGTTTGACCAGCGGGGCTGTGGCCGCAGTCAGCCCCATGCCGATTTAACTGATAACACGACCTGGCATCTGGTCAGCGATATTGAGCAGATTCGCCAGCATTTGGGCATTGAGCAATGGGTGGTGTTTGGGGGCAGCTGGGGCAGCACCCTGTCGCTGGCCTATAGCCAGACCCATCCCGACGCCTGTAAAGGCCTGATCCTGCGCGGCATTTTCCTGTTGCGCCAGAAAGAGCTGCGGTGGTTTTACCAGGAAGGGGCGAGCTATCTATTTCCTGACGCCTGGGAGCATTATCTAGCTCCGATTCCTGTGGCCGAACGAGATGACCTGATTGCGGCCTACTACAAACGCCTGACCAGTTCCGACGCAGCCATTCGGACCACTGCCGCTCGAGCCTGGTCGGTGTGGGAGGCCAGCACCAGCAAACTGATCGTGGATGCCAACCTACAGCAAAAGCTGGGCGAAACCTATTTTGCCGAAGCCTTTGCTCGAATTGAGTGTCACTACTTCGTCAATAAGGGATTTCTAGACAGCGAGGAGCAGCTGTTGGACAACTGCGACCGGATTCGCCATCTGCCTACCGTGATTGTTCAGGGCCGCTATGATGTGGTCTGCCCAATGATTTCGGCCTGGGAACTCCATGCCGCCCTGCCGGAAGCAGAGCTGATTGTGGTCCCCGACGCGGGCCATTCCATGACCGAACCCGGCATTCGCAGCGCCCTAATTGGGGCGACTGACCGATTTGCCCAACTCTAGGGGCTATGATCAATTATCTTCTGAGCGCAATCATGGGCTTCAGCCCCTAGCTTGGTTGATTGAGACGGGCGGGTTCTGCTGAGTCCTCAAGGTTTCTGACTTAAGTGATGACAAGCCCTAGGCAGCTCGGGGGCCAAGTTGCCTCGCAAGCTGCCCCAATAGTTGCCCCAGTAGTTGCCCCAAAGTCGCCCCAAAGTCGCCTAGCAGCTTTGCTGCTCGCGGCTGGGCTGGGGCTGGGGCAGAAAGTTAGCTGCCGCCAGAATGTCGTAGAGGTGGACCTCCGCTTCAAGCAGGCAGGCATGGCCGCTGTCGGGCAGGATATGCACCTGGGCCTGGGGAATCAGGCTCTTGAGCCGCTGGGCTTCCTGCACGGAAGGCAACACCAAGTCGCGCCCGCTGGCAATGATCAGAGTGGGCTGGCTGATGGTTTGCAGTTCGGCATCTCCAACTTGAAACTCGCGCAGCAGAGCTACCCGCCAGATCGAGGTTTCCTGGGCCATCAGCTGCACGGCATTTAGCAGGATGCGGCGGTCGTCGGGATCGATGCGGCTGACTGCGGCCAGCAGGGGCAGAAACCAGAGCCAGAATAGGCGATAGGCGTCCTCGGGCACAGGAATGGCGAAGAAAGAAGGCCAATAGAGCCAGGAGCGTCGATTGAAGGCCGAAGCTGAGTTAACTAAAATCAGCCGTTCAAACAGGTGAGGGGCGCGCAAAACAACCTTCAGGGCCAGACAGCCGCCAAACGATTCACCGCAAAGATAGACAGCCCGATTCTTCTGGCGTAGCTCTGCCTCTACCAGCTCCACCACCTGTTGGGCCAGATCATCCCAGCCGGTTTGGTCGTCGGGTGGAATTTCCAGACAGCGAATGTCAAAGGTTTTTTCTAACCCTTCTAGCTGGCGATAGAACAGCTGACCGGTGCCGTCGCCGCCCGGCAGGTAGACCAATAGGGGAGCATGGAGCTGAACCGGTCGAGGGGAACGCAGAGCCAGCAGGTAGGCAGAATCAGGCATGGGAAAAGGATTGGCTCAACAGCCGTATTGCAGCAACTCAAGGATTTGATCTTGGCAGTGGGCAATCAGATCGGCAACTACGGTTTTAGCCTGTTTGCCCTGGTAGCTCTGGCGCTGGGCTGTCGTGATCCAGACTGGGCGACCGACCAGCACATCGGCCCGTTGATAGGTTACCATCGGATGCCACCCCGACTGGTTGAACAGCGGCTCAGAGGGATCGAACCAGCTCAAAAACTTCAGGGGCACTGGGAAAGTGGTCGTCTCCTGCTGGGAGGCAATGGCGACCGGCAGTACCGCGAGATTGGCTACAGGTGCCCGCAGAGCCAGGTGGGCAAAGCCGCGCTGGAAGGTGCCGATCTGCCGGGCCGGAGTGACCTGCACCATGGGCTCGGTGCCTTCGGGGAAGATGCCGACCACCTGCTGGGACTGCAACAGCTGCACCGCCTGATGGAAAAAGCTGCGCTGACGCTGGTCAGGAGCATCGAGCGGGAAACAGCCCAACCGCAGCACCAGATCCCGCATGATCGGCACCTGCCCCATGTAGTGATGGCAGGCAAACCGCACGGGTCGCCGCAGGGCCGCCATGAGCAGGGGCGCATCCATGAAGCTGCGATGGTTGCTGACGACAATCACAGCGCTGTCTGCCGGAATTCGATCCGGGTGATGTAGATAGAAGCGGGTTCCCGACAGCGTCAGGAGTTGTTGCGAGAGCAGCAGTGGGCTTTGGCCAGTCGTCATTCAGGCGTCATTCAAGCGAATGATAATACTTAATCAATCTTCATGCTAGAGCATGACCGCATCTGTTTTCCTATACCCAACGACCGTTTCTTGTCCCTAAAGGGCTCTAATCCACCCGGAACCACCACCCAGAGGGCAAGCGACAGCATTGCAGGCTTCCGAGTATAGTTAGTGGATAGTTAGTGGTAACTCCAACAGTTACTCCAACAGTTACTTTCGGTACTTCTGTCTTACCCACCCCCAATCCCATGTCTAGCGCTTCAGAACCAGCTACGTTCTCAATTACAACTCCGATTTACTACGTCAACGATGTTCCCCATATCGGCAGCGCCTACACGACGATTGCCGCAGATGTGATTGCTCGCGCCCAGCGGCTTCAGGGGAAAGACGTGCGGCTGGTGACGGGTACGGACGAGCATGGCCAAAAAATTGAGCGCACCGCTGAAGCCCTAGGCCGCCAGCCCCAAGAGCATTGTGATCTGATTGCCCGAGAGTTTGCCGCCCTCTGGCAGCGCCTGAATATCCAGGTCGATCGGTTCATTCGCACGACCGACCCGCAGCACGAAGCGATTGTTAAGGAATTCTTCCAGCGGGTCTGGGACAGGGGTGACATCTACCAGGGACAGCAGCAGGGCTGGTACTGCGTTTCCTGCGAAGAGTTTAAGGAAGAGCGGGAGCTGCTAGCAGATCACTTTTGCCCGCTGCATCCCAACAAAAAGGTGGAGTGGCGCGACGAACAAAACTACTTCTTTCGCCTCTCGGCCTACCAGGAACGGCTGGAGCAGCTCTATCGGGAGCAGCCCGACTTCATCCAG
>JBJTUI010000531.1:0-4821 GCA_046080625.1 Elainella sp.
GGCCGCTACCTGCGAATTGCCCCAACCAGCCCTAAAAATCTCTATAAACCCGCAACCGACCTGCTAGGTAAAACGCTGCATCAGGTATTCAGCCCAGCCCAGGCCGAGCTGTTTTTAAGCCAGATTCAAACCAGCCTCAAGCTGCGCCAGACGATTGATTTTGAATATAGTCTAGTGATCCAGGGTCAGACGGTCTGGTTCAACACCAAGATTTCGCCGGTCAGTGAGGACACGGTGATTTCGGTGGCACACGATATCACAGCTCGCAAGCAAACCGAGGCGGAGCTGCTGCAGAAAACCGTGGCCCTGAGCAATTTCAGCACCAATTTGCAGCATCTGCATCGGCTCAGCCTCACGGACTTTGGGACGGTTGAGGAGCTTTGTGCCGACTACCTGAAAACCGGCTGTGAAATCTTGAGATTTTCGTCGGGTCTGGTTGGCCAGAAACTTGCTTCGGGTGTTGCTGGCTGCCGACTGCTGGCGGTTCACTCCGACTTGCCATTGGCGGCTGACCAGACCCTGGAGATTCAGCAGAGCTATTGTCAGCAGGTGCTGCACCGCAGGCAGACGATCTGCTATGCCGGTATGGCCGCAACAGACCCACAGAGTAGCGCGTCCTTCCAGCTGACAGGGCAGCCCAGCGCTTACATCGGTACACCCATCTGGGTAGACGGGGAAATCTTTGGCTGGCTCTGCTTTTTTGCTGCCGAGGCACGACCCGAGGGCTACCAGAATCACGAGTCGGAAATCATTGAGCTGATGGCCCAGAGCATCGGTAAGTTCATCAGCAGCCATCAGGTAATAGCCAAGCGCCAGCAGGCCGAGGAAGCGGTGCAGCTCCTGCTCAATATTACCCAGGCGATGACCGCTGCACCTGATTTTAACCAGGCGCTCTATGCCGCTCTGAGTGCGCTCTGTGCTGCAACGGGCTGGATCTACGGCGAAGTTTGGCTGCCGTCTGCCGATAGCAGTGTTCTGGAGTGCAGCCCCGTCTGGTATTGCAATCAGGAAGGCCAGCCAGCAACCGCGATTGCCGCCGTGAAGCAGCTGCGAGAGAGTTTAGCAGCCGTGACGTTTCAGCCAAATCAAGGGATTGCAGGACGAGTCTGGAGCCGCCAGCAGCCTGAATGGACACTGGCTGAGGAAACATTGGCTGAGGAGACCTTGGCTGAGGAAACATTGGCCGAAGAAACATTGGCTGAGGAGAAGCTGTCCGCTGGATTTAGGGTTCCACCTTCAGACCGGTTTGGTAACTCGGGGCAGGCGATCCGGCTGGGTGAGCAGGGCCAGTACCGTTTCCAGTTAGTGAATCACTATGGCATCAAAGCTCGGCTGGGGGTACCAATTACCGTCACAACCGACCGTGGCTCCGTTGAATCAGCGCCGTCGGGCCGTTCTACTGTGCTGGCAGTGCTCGTGTTTTTTACAGCCGAGGCGCGGCAGCAGGATGAACGATTGATTCAGCTGGTTTCGGCTGTGGCAACTCAGCTGGGTACGGTTCTGGCCCAGAAGCAGGCCGCAGCGGAATTGCAGGCGCTGTTTACCGCCATGAACGACGTGGTGCTGGTGCGGGACGCGGCGGGACGCTGTTTGAAGGTGGCTTCAATGAATCCTAGCTTTGAGCAGCCTGCCCTCCAGGTGTTGGGAAAAACTTTGCAGGACACCCTGCCGCAGTCTGCTGCCGATGTAGTGCTGCACGGCATCCAGACGAGTCTGGCCAATCGCTCAACCGTAACGCTGGAATATAGCCTGCCTTTAACCAATCGCCAGGCTTGCCTGTCGGCGAGCATTTCTCCTCTCTCAGCAGACACGGTCCTGGTTGTGGAACGGGATATCAGCGATCGCAAACAGATGGAAGAGGCGCTGGCTCGCCGCGAGCGATATCTGGCAGCTTTAGTAGAAGTGCAGCGCGCCCTCCTGGCCTTTCGCACCACGCCCAGCTCCCAGGTATCTAACTCCCAATTTCCCAACCTCCAGTCGCCCAACTCCCAGTCGCCTAACTCCCAGTCGCCCAACCCAAACTATGACCAGCGGGATTCTCAGCATCAAGGCAGCCAGGGGCAGGAAAGCCAATATCAGGAAATTCTGCGGATTCTTGCCGGAGTTTCAGCCGCATCCCATGTCTACATCTATGCCAATCAGCGCTTTGTTGATCAGCGCTCTGCTAATCAACTACGGCTCAAGCTTTGGGCGCGGTGGGATGCGGATACGGCTGTAACGGTGATGCCGACCCATCTCTACAGAACCCACGGGCGCTGGGCAGAACTATTGCGCGAGGGGAAGGCAGTTGGCGGCAGCACCGCAAGTTTCCCGGTAGCCGAACAGGCCATGCTGCGAGCCCAGGGAATTCTGGCAATTCTGCTGCTGCCGCTGATGGTGAATGGCAAGTTCTGGGGATTCATCGGGTTTGATGACTGTATCGCAGCCAGACCCTGGGATCCGCTGGAAGTTAGCCTGCTGCGCACAGCTGCCTCAGCGATTGCGCTACACCACGAGCGTAGTTTGATTGAAGATGCGCTGCGCCAGAGCGCTCGGCGCGAGCAGGCCACCCTGCGGGTGATCGAACGGATGCGGCAGACGCTGGATATTGAACAGATTTTTCACACCACCGTCGTTGAACTGCAAGCCCTGCTGCAATGCGACCGGGTGCTAATCTATCGCTTCAACCCCGACTGGAGCGGCGAGGTGGTGGCCGAAGCAGTGGCCCAGGGCTGGATTCCGGTCATGCCAGCTGCGCCAACCGATGGCTTGTTTGCCCAGGTCAATTCAGTCATTTACCCAGAGGGGCGAGAGGGGCGGAGCTGTATCCTCCAAACTTGGGGTAGCGCTGCGCCAGATGGGCAGCCCTCGATCCACAGCTCCTTAACCTGCGATACCTATTTGCGAGATACCCAGGGTGGAGTCTATAGCCAGGGAGCTAAATACCTCTCTGTGCCAAATGTCCAGCAGGCGGGCCTAGCAGCCTGCTACTTAAAGCTCTTGGAACAGCTCCAGACTCGGGCTTACCTGACGGTGCCAATTTTTCAGGGGCAGCAGCTCTGGGGGCTATTAGCGGCCTACCAAAACACGGGTCCGCGAGACTGGCAGCCCAGCGAGATCCGGTTAGTCATGCATATCAGCACCCAGTTTGGGGTAGCGCTGCAACAGTCTGAGCTACTGGCCCAAACCCAGCGTCAGTCGGCAGCCCTGGAGAAAGCCAAAGATGCGGCTGAGGCAGCCAGTCGCGCCAAGACCCAGTTTTTGGCCCACATGAGCCACGAACTGCGCACCCCCCTTAACTCAATTCTGGGATTTACCCAGCTGATGAGTCAGGACGGGGCTCTGGGCCAGGAGCACCAGAGCTATTTGCAGATTGTCAACCGCAGCGGTCAGCATTTGCTGGGGCTGATCAACGAGGTCTTAGACGTGGCTCGCCTGGAGGCCAATCGAGCTGATTTACAAATGAGCTGTTTTGATTTCCATGAATTGCTCACCGACCTGGATCAAATGCTCCGGCTGGCTGCGGCTGAAAAACAGCTGCGGTTCAGCATTGAAGTAGCTCCAGCCGTACCGCGCTGGCTCACGACAGATCGAAACAAACTGCGGCAGGTGCTGCTCAATCTGCTTGACAATGCCATCAAGTTTACTCAGGTGGGCAGCGTCAGCTTAAAGGTGATGTTTGAGCTGGAAGGACAGGGGGATGCCTCTGCCTTTCAAACCTCTGCCTGGAAAACAGTAGCTCAGCTCAACCCGCCCAGCTCTGGTCGAATCAGACTTCAGGTGCAGGACACGGGCTTTGGGATTGCGGCAGAAGAGATGGACCTGTTGTTTGAGGCGTTTGTTCAGACCGAGGCCGGACGGCAGTCGAATCAGGGGAATGGTTTGGGGCTGGTGATCTGCCACCGGTTTGTGCAACTGCTGGGGGGTGAGCTCCGGGTTCGCAGTAAGATAGGCAAAGGCTCTACCTTTGAATTCGATCTACGGGTTTGCGGTGGCTTCACCCCGCTTCAAAACCCAGATCTCCCAGCTGTCAGGTCAGGTGATCCGTTTAAGGCTGCGGCTGATCCTCAGACCGTTGAAACGAAGCCACTGATCACAGCCGATCTTAGCCAGATGCCGTTAGAGTGGATTCAGCGTCTTCAGCAGGCCGCCAGAGGCTGTAGCGATCGGCAGGTGCTGCAATTGATCCAGGAAATTCCAGCGGCCCAGGCTCAGCTGGCCCAACAGCTGTCGGACCTGGTTTATAACTTTCACTTCGAAGCGATTCTCGAACTCACCCAACTCAACCAATGAGCATTCCTCCTCTAGAACTAGAACCTGAAACCACATCGGACTACCGATCTGGCAGCAAAGGCAATATTCTAATCGTGGACGATACGCCGAACAACCTGCGCTTACTCTCCTCGATGCTGACCAAGCAGGGCTACGAAGTGCGAAGTGCGATTAGCGGTTCGGTGGCGCTGATGGCGGTGCGATCAGTGGCATTGGATCTGATCCTGCTGGACATCAATATGCCGAAGATGAATGGCTATCAAGTGTGCCAGCAGCTCAAGCAAGATTCCGAGACCCGCGATATTCCCGTAATCTTTTTGAGCGCGCTAGGAGAACCGCTCGATAAGGTGCAGGCATTTCAGGTGGGAGGCATCGACTATATCACTAAGCCGTTTCAGGTTGAAGAGGTGTTGGCGCGGGTCGAAAACCATCGGTTCTTCCAGAATTGCCGTGGTGTCTTTCTACATCTAGTGTGTGGGAACAAGCACGGCTGAGCGCTTATGTCATGATCAGAGCAGATGAGTTTGGGAATAGACATGGACAACCAGTTTCAAATTCCACTCGACCTGC
>JBJTUI010000532.1:0-6907 GCA_046080625.1 Elainella sp.
AGTTAACAATCAGTATCCGTTTGCAAATGCAGCTTTGTGAGCGGATACTTCTTCCTGCAAATCTAACTGCTCTGGAATGTACTCCTCCCTATATATCAGGCGGTAATTGTCATCCGGATGTCAATTACTCTTTCCCATTCCAAATCAGGTAATCTTAGTTGTCGCCAAACGGAAAACATAGTTGACATTACATACCCACTATGTGGATATCACTGGAGAAACGCCCTGGATTCGTACCCTGATCGACCGCTACCATGCCCAAGCCGCAGCCGACGGCACCCGGATTATTCCCTGCTGTGGGTTTGATTCCATACCGTCCGACCTCGGTGCCTACCTGATCGTGCGTCGTCTCCAGCAGTCGGGCCGTACCTGTCGGCAGGTGAAGGCTTACTTTCAAGCCAACGGCGGCTTCAATGGCGGCACTCTAGCTTCGGCCTTCAACCTCTACGATTCTGCCGGACTGGCCCAGATGAATCAGCCGTTCCTGCTCAACCCCACTGCGCCCCCATCCGAGGCCGAACAGGAGCGCAACCGTGACCCCCAAGCCCCCGTATTTGATACCGACCTCGACACCTGGGTCGCCCCCTTCTTTATGGGGCCAGTGAACAGTCGCGTCGTGCGCCGCAGTGCTGCCCTCTACACCGCATGGCAGCAGGGCTATGGCTCCGACTTCACCTACCAGGAATACCTCAAGTTTGACGAACCCCTAGCCTGGCTGAAGGCCGCTGGTATCACCGCTGGACTGGCTCTGTTCGCTGGTGCGGTTCAGCAACCCCAGACGCGCTCACTCCTGCAACCCTTCCTCCCCCAGCCCGGCAGCGGTCCTTCGGAAGACACAATGAACCAGGGCTGGTTTTCCTGTGAGCTGGTGGGCACTGCTGACGACGGTAGCAAGCTGCGCGGCCTGATCTGCGACCAGGGCGATCCTGGCAACCGGGCTACGGTCAAATTCGTCTGCGAATCGGCCCTTTGTCTGGCCCTACAAGCCGACGAACTCCCAGGCGGCCCCAGCCGAGGTGGCCTGCTGACCCCAGCGACCGGTTTGGGAGAGGTGCTAGCAGAACGCCTGCGCAGGGCCGGGATGACGGTTGAGGTTTAGAGCATCTGAGGTTTAGGGCATCTGAGATTTAGGGCATCGCAATCTAGACCGTTAGGAGCACCTGCTAACCATTTCTAATTCATCTATGATTGACTGAACTCGTTCTATTTGCTTGGGAGCCTGAATATCTCTGAAATATTGAATTACTCTCTGCAAGTGATTCCGGCTTTGCTCAAGTTGATTCATCTCACGATAGGTCAATCCTAAGTGATAGAAAGCCTCGGCTAAACCGTATTTAGCCCCATTCGTTTCTGCTATTTTGATTGCCTCAGTATGATATTTCAGGGCTTGATCAAAATCCCGCGCCTGACGGCACAATTCAGCTTTACAGCTATATGCTTTCACCCTCGCTTGGGCATACAGACTAACCTTGGCATATTCCATCACGTGGTCGTAAATTTCTAGCGCCCTTTCTGTATCTCCAAGATTACTATAGGTTTGTCCTAGATAGGACAATCGATATTCTGTCAGCCAGGAAGGCAAGCTTTGACTCAAGACCGGTTGACAGCGTTGATACAGATCATTAGCAATAGCCAGAGCCTCTTCCTGTGAGCCCAACTGGGATTGGAGAAAAGCAATATAGAACAAGATGGACGGGCTATATTTTGCGCAGCCGATCGATTGGCATAATCGTAGGGCCTTCAGGAAAGTGGTGAGGGCATGCTCAAGCTCCCAAAGTCCGATCTGACAAATTCCCGTAGTCAGGAGAGCGTTAATCTCAACTAGCCTAAGGCTTAACAGGGTCTGATCAGATTCATCGAAAGCGCCATTGACGTGAGATTGCCGATGGGACAAAGCAGCACAGACTAGCTGCCTAGCGTCCTCACAGTAGCGGATTGACGTATGAATATCACCCATTAGCCAACAAATTGCCCCTAGCGTGTGGATTAATTTCGCTTTGCGATAGAATTGCACCGCATCATAGGGCTGTACTTCAGGCACTAGTTGCTCCACCACATTATCAATGGCGTGAGTTATTTGCCCCAACAAACCACGCTTATAGAATGACCGCATCAAAGACTCATTTGTATCCCATTTATTAGGACGTTTGGCAATCAAAACATCAGCTGCGGCTGAGAAGTCGCCGATCTGAATGAAGTGGTGGTATGGCTCCAGCGCTCGCAGTGCATCCTTCGTGGTCTGGGCGTGATCGGTGCTCTGGCTCAGGTAGTTCGCTGCCGTTTGATTTGCCAATTCCCAATTGCAGGTAGAGCGGAGCCGCTGAACTGCCTCTATCCGAATTGCTGGATGCAGCCAATATTGGTCTTTGCGCCAAGCCAACAGAGAGCGTCCCTGCAAAGCGGCAACAACCCGACGCCGAGACTGCTCGGGCAGATCCCACAGCAGACATAAAACGCCTTCAATCGGCACGGTAGGCACGTCTTGATAGCGGTAGCAGCCTAACCGGCAGAGGAGCTTATATTCATCGGGGCTGACCTGGCTGAGCCGCTCAAACTGATTGCTGATCAAATCCTCGACTTCCCTGGGCAAGAACTCCCGACTCTCCTGCCAATAGACCTCTGCATCTTGCTCATAGTCCTGGTCAATCATGCTTCTGACCAGCTGCATTGCAATTGCGTTACCGCTATAGAATCGATGGATCGATTCGAGCGACGGCGTTGCAGGAATATCTTTCTCCTGAAAGAACTGCTGCCAGGCATCTAGATCCAAGCCTTCCAGGGCATAGTGATGGACAAGTACCGCATCTTGTATCCGTTCTCGGCTAGTAATCAGAGTCAAACAATTATTTTCCGAATCAGCCAAAACCCTCAACAGGTCAACATAGCGGCGATGGGACTCAATTAACCTGCCTCTGCCGTCCAGCGCGGTTTCAAAGTTATCCAGTAGAATTCCAATGGGATGGGGCGAACTCCGCAGTCGTTCCCTGAGCCGAGCCAAGGTAATTCCATATTCTCGTCCTGGCTCCTCATCAAAATATCGACGAAGCCATTCCTCTACAACACTCTCAGCCGATGTAATATCTTGGGTCTCTGTGGCCATCCATTTCTCAAGAGTCAAATGGAATGACTGCGCCTTCAGGAATTTTTGAGCCAAGGTAGTCTTGCCAATCCCTCCCCTGCCTTGAATCACAATGATTTTATTGCCCTGGTGAACCCGATCAAACAAATCTGCAATTGCTCTGTCGCGCCCAACGAAGTTGGAGTTCGGTTGAGTCTCTGACTGGTTTTGTAAAGCAACATCAGCCTGCTCAAGCGACAGGCCAAATGCTTGAAACAGACAATTGATCGAGTCCTGATCAACGCCTTTTCTGACGTTAAGGATCTTGCCGATTGTACTGAAATCAAGCCCGTTAGACCTGAATGGGACAGTTAACTCCTTCATCCGCTCTTGGGTGCATCGAAGCCCAAAATGCGCTTCCTCCCACTGGCAGATCGCCCGCTGGAGTTTTGCAGCCCCCACTTTAGTCAAAACATGCCCCCGACCACGTTTTTGGTTTGTCATAGTAATGGCTGGGTAGGTTAAACGACACTAATACAGCTATATGCAGGTGCTAGCTTCAGCTTAACTACTAACAGCTACAGCGATTTTCACGCTGGTGCAGTACTGGTGCAGTACAGAGACGGGGCTCCACGCAGGGGCAGAACCCTTGCACCCCATATTCACGTACCCGATTAGCCTGAAGGCTGCAACGATGGCTAGCCTACAAAAATTTCCTGTTGATACAGTATACAGATAATATCTTTTTTTAGCTAATATCACCGTTTCTTAAGCTAAATTGTAATTTAGCTGCCTAGAAAATAGACAAAACTCTGCAAAAGCCCTATCCTGGTCCTAGTGTCGATTTCTATGAATACAATTATTCTATGAATACAATTGGCAAAAGGGCGTAGAGATCCAGTCCTCGGCAAGGAGGTCAAACCTCGCCTGGTTGTGCATCTTAAAAAGGCGACTATAGATTGCGAGTGACTGCCGTAGCGACAGATCAGATTAAACTGTGGATTAGGGTGCCCTGCTTGATCTAGAGCAAGTTTAATACAATAGCTCTCTACTGTAGGGATGTCTTTCTCATGAACAGGCCATCAGGTGGCGAGACCGACAGATATGATGACGAGCAGCAGCGCCTGTGGCAACAGCTGCACCAAGTGTTGGAACAACTCAAAGTAGAGCTAGAAGCTACCCATGTAGAAATTTCGCAGGGGCTACAGATTAGCCGCCAGCCTCTGGTGTCGTTTATGCAGCACCCAGACAAGCGCGATCTACCGATCCACCGCGTCAACCTGATCAAACTTTGGGACTTTTTGACCAATCCTGCGCTGCTAGAGCACAAGAAGATTTCGGAAATCGCGAGGCAGAAGCGTCTAGCGTTCAGGGAACAGGGAGCCGACCGCCTGCTGACAGCGGCAGGTTTCGCACCTATGCTACATCCTAATCGCTCGGGTCGAGAGCAGCAGATCCAGAGAATTACCTCGATGCTGACCAGCCTGCCGGATATTGGGTTTGCGAACTTCAACGAATTAATCAATGATCTAGAATCCGTAGTGCGCTCTAGGGCATTTCCCTCTGTCAACAGGACGCCCGGCCCCGATATCGATTCGGTCCCTTCCCTGTCGATTGTAGAGCGAATCCAGACTCTATTTTCGGAGCCGCTGCAATCGGAGATTCTACATCCAGCAGTCCTCAGCCAGATTAAGAAATTTCTGACGGTCACCTCAGCCTCTGGTTACTTCGAATTAACCAACAGAGAGCTGTTTGAACTCAGTCTATGTATCTTAAATCACGAAAAGCTGAGTAAAACTTTCAACCGCTATATCAACATCAACGTTCAGCAATATCAATTTACTGTTCTGACGTTTTCGCTCCATCATTTTCTAGTTGACGATGCGGCCAGACTCAAAGCTGATTTGAAGCAAGCCGAGTTCAATGTTGAATCGCTCCTGATGCGAGTTATGCTTCAATCGGACAATGCTCTAGAAGATGGCCTGATGGAAATTGATTCCACTGAAAGACCTTTGATCGTTGAAGCTCAAGTGATTTGCAACTTTTCTGACATTGGTGAAGACATCTGCTGGCTATATCGCTCCTCAGCTACTCATTTAGAAAACGTGCTGACAGCAATGGCAATCGGAATTGGCTGTAGTGACCGACTAGAGCTGGTTGAGAGTTCTACTCGAACATTGGGTCAGAAAGGATATGCCTTGGTTAAAGCCTCTACTGCGTTTTGTGATATCAGCAGCAAAGCAAATATCTATGAGAGCGTCTGGGTAGATCGCAGTACGATTAAGGCCTTTCTCCAGTCGTCTCTGACGGCGGCGATTAAATGGCTTTCAGACCAGCTGAGTAGCCACAATGACTATGCAAATTACTATAAAGTTTGCCATGCAGTGGCCAGAATCGAAACTGCCCTAGCTCACGGTAGAAAACTCCTGAATGATTACGCCTTTCAACAAATTAGCGGTACGGGCGTAGTCGGAGCCAGCTCAGCTAAACTACACCTTGGCAAACAGGTGATCGATCAGGTGAAGGAGCTACAGCAGGACATCCTGAGCCACAGTCCAGTTCTACAGGAATGCTACGGAGCCTACCTAGAGCGCCAGAGCTGTTTTGCAAATTTGACCTGTGCCCGCTCAGCTCATATTGAAGGGAATTTAATTCAAGCCCAAGAGTTTTTGGAGAACGTGCGAGTTTCGCTACATGGCAATAGTGACATTCGCCAATGTTTGGAGATCCAGCTCCTCTATGAAGCTGAATGGATGTTGCATCAATTCTTCTCGGGCAACCGAGATTTTTTGTTGAAGAAATCTTGGCGGTCTTCGTTTGAGTCCTGGCTAACTGATTTAAGTGAATATATCGCTCAGGAAAACCTGAAATACGGTAAATATCCTGGTCGCTTTGACTTCAATACCTACCTCTGTGCTTCTGAAGTTTTTGGTAGAATTACCCGGCTTAATCTGTGTTTTTCCACTGCTGAAGATATAGAGGCTCTGGAAGAATCGATCCAGCTCTCGATGCAGGCTGCTTACTGCTCCTCTCGAATTGGCTACCGCCAGAGGGCAGCCCACTGGCTGGTCAATGCGGCTCGCATCCATTGCCGCCTGGGAGATGCCTCACATAAAGCAGAAGCGTTGTGCAATACGGCCCTGAAAATTATCCACAGGTCGCTAGACCCGGCCTACAGCGACCAGTATGTTGAGCCGAGTTTAGCTGAGGTGAATTTGGCCCACGGAGAGCGGCTTTTACTGGTTGAGGGAAATAGCTCTGCTGCAATCACCTATTTCTTGAAGTCGTTGAAAGGAGCTATCTATATCGACTTTACTCGACTCACTGCAGACAGCCTCTACGGTATTGCCAGAGCTGCCAGCACATTAACTGACCAACGGGTGATCCAGTCTATTGAAACGGCGTTCAATCTTGAGGCACCGAACTCCAATTCGTTTTTGCTGAATTCTCAGCGGCAGGCCCAGGGAACTATTGCAGCAGAAATTATTGACTTTTTCAACGCACTAGATAAAAATCAGAGCTGGAATAGCGTCTCGGTTCACTTCAAAGACCAGGCCAAGTGGATTTGGCAGAGCTGGTATGAGGCGACCCATCCTCAGCAGGGCGGAACCCATCCTATTGCTGACCAGATTGAAGCTGGCACCTATCTGAGCCGATTAGTGCCGAAAGCTTGAGAATGTTCCTTGATTGAACTTAGGTTTGCGATCTGGAAGTCAGACACCCCCAGCGAAGCTGGTGGCTTGATGAATGTGACCGCCCCAAGGGCGGATGGCTTTCGCTGAAGGTATCTGTGGGTTAATTAAAACCGTCCACTTTGGTCAGATGCTTCTTGCTCACGAATATAGCGGC
>JBJTUI010000533.1:0-3023 GCA_046080625.1 Elainella sp.
TGAAACCAGGACAATTACTTCAACACGGCTATTGGGATTGAGGTGCAGCGGTTGATCTAGAGAGAGCTGCCCTTGGGCATCGATGGTTCCCATCACTTTGACGGCTTTCATGGGTTCCCCACTCATGGTTTGCGAAGCAATGCCTCCAGTTTACTGCCTCTGTTCTGCCTGCCGGTCTGCCGGTTGCCCTCACCCCTGCCCCCGCGCCGCTCGAATCGCCGCCAGTGAATTGCGAGAACCCACGGTCTTCGGATGCTGCTCGCCCAAAACCCGACGCCAGATCTCCAAAGCCTCAACCATCATCGCCTCGGCTCGGTCAAATTGCTGGGTGTAAGCGTAAAGCACGGCCAGATTGTTCAAACTTGTGGCGGTAGAGGGATGCTCTGCTCCAAGCTGGCTGCGTCTGATCTCCAAGGCTTGCAGCAAGAAGGGTTCTGCCTCTGCGTAGCGCCCTTGGGACTCGTACAACAAGGCCAGATTGTTCAGACTCTGAGCGGTATTGGGATGCTCTGCTCCAAGCTGGCTGCGCCAAATCTCCAAGGCTTGCAGACAGAAGAGCTCTGCTTCTATGTAGCGCCCTTGGGCACGGTACAACTCTGCCAAATTGTTTAGACTTATGGCAGTGTGGGGATGGTCTGCACCAAAGCGGGCTTCGCTCATAGTTTTGCAGTCGCCATACCACTGCTCGGCCTGTGGCCACAGGCTCTGCGCCTCGTAAAAGCTAGCAACTCCTGCATAGGGCCAGAGCCAGTCTTCCCCATCGACCAAACCCGCGTAGCGCGTGGCGGCTTCCAGATGCGGGATGGCGGTTTTGACTCTGGCAATCACCTCCAGTGTCACATCTTGCGGAATCGTCTTGGCCAGCTCCACCATCGCCAGCGCAAACCCCCGTTGCAGCGGTTCGGCTGAGTCTGTGGCGGACAGCTTGGCGGCAAAAAACTCGCGCAGCAGTTGATGCAGCAGGTAGGTGTTGGGGGCAACCCGTTGCAAGAGATGCAGCCGGATCAGTTCGTCTCTGGCTTCTTCCAGAGTTTCTTCGTCCCAGTCTGGCAGGCAGGCTTGCACCAGAGTCCAGGGAATCGGGGCCAGCCCAAACAGGCTGAGCCAGTGGGCCACCGCTTGGGCTGATGTAGACAAACTTTGCCAGCTCAGCTCAAACGCTGCCGCCACGCCCAGCGCCGCCGTCATGCCGGGATAGGACTGCTGAAGTGCCTTGGCTGCCAGTCGCTGACCCTCCAACCGCGTCTGCATCTGGCCCAGCGACAGATCTGGCTTTTGCTCCAGATAGCGGGCCACCAGCTCAATTCCCAGCGGCAGATAGCCCAACCACCCACAGAGGTCTTGCGCCACGGCTGGCTCAGCCTCGATCCGCCCGTCTGCCAGAATCGACCCCAGCAGTTCTAGCGCCGCTGCTTCGCTCAACACCTCCAGCTCCAGCGCTTGAAACGGCTGACCCAACCGCAGGCGAGTCGTCACTAACAGCTTGAAGCGCGACTCTGGCGGCGGCAGGAAGGGCTGAATAGCGGCATAGTCCGTCAGGTCATCCAGAATTAGCAGCACTTCTCCGGCTGGCCAGTGACGCCAGCAAAACGCCAGCCGCGCCAGCAATTCCAGGCTTTCGGGCGGCTGTAACCCCAGTTGCGCTCTGGCAAATTGCTCAATGGCGCTGCCCAGGGTCGCTTCGGCCCGAAACCAGCCCACGCCACCCCCATAGGTTTGCTGCACCAAATGATGATAGGCATACTGCCACGCCAGTTCCGTTTTGCCCACCCCGCCCATGCCGCGAATCGCCGTAATTGCTACCCGCTCAGACTGCTGCAAGCGTTCATGCAGCTCGGCCAACTCAGCCTCCCGCCCCACAAACAGCTTCACCCCACTCAACGGCAAGTTCTGGGGAATCCCAACCGCATCGGGCGAGGCGGAACCAGGATGGATAATCGTCTGGTAGATATTACCTGCTGTCAGGTTGCCCCCAACCGAAACATCTCTGAAAGCCGTTTGCTCGTTCTGCAAAGGCTCAGA
Organism: Elainella sp.; assembly: GCA_046080625.1. Taxonomy (GTDB): domain Bacteria; phylum Cyanobacteriota; class Cyanobacteriia; order Elainellales; family Elainellaceae; genus Elainella. Next base: position 2,023 of record JBJTUI010000533.1, read on the forward strand.
ACGGGGCTGATCGGGTGTAGCTGAACTTTCTACTCAAAACCCTACTCCTCTAGGATCGTGGACTTAATAAATTCGCAAACTGTACGGGCGGGTTTAGCAGATCAATCTGCACCTTGCAATGGATTTGACAGCAAAACCCGCCCCTACCAAATCCGAACTTATTAAATTTCCGTTCCCTAGCCAAATCCTGAATCAACACCTGAACCCGCTCACTGCTGCTGGGTAATGTCGCCCAGCTTCAAATCACCGCCCACGCCCAAATTCCGGCCCACAATTTGTTCGGCAGTCCCCGTCTCGCTCACCTGCTGAATATCGCCAATCTCGGCACTGCCCCGAATCCGCACCGTATCCAGCACCACCTGCAACCCCGGCGACTCGGCCTGAATCTGCTGCAACAACCCCTGAAGCCGCGTCGCAAAATCCGAGTCCTGTTGCAGCTGGCCTAGCAAAACCGTCTCCAGCATCTGCAAATTCGGTTTGGAAGGGTCAGCTTCGGCCATTGCCAACACCCCGTCAGTGCGCGTCGTCCGCATTTTTTCCTGCACTGCCCTGCGCGTGGCCTGAATTGCCTCGCCGCTTTTGGCCAGCGCTGTTTCTCCTACCTTCTCACCCACCTTTTCCAGCGCCTTGGGCACGATGTAGGTCGTAATTGCTCCAGCCAACACAGACAAAGACAGCGACTCAATCATGATTGCAGTCCTCTAGTGTGAACACAGCTCAACCTTCAAGCTCTAGCAACAGCACAGCAGCACAAAATTCCCAATGCCAACTGCCTCAGTTTTAGCCCAATTTTCGCCCAAATGCTCCAGCATTGGCACTTTATAAGCTTGGTTGCTCGCTATCTCAGCCCAGCTGTCTCTAAGAGATCTCCAAGCAAAGAATGATCCAACGGCTAGAGTAATTTTCTGAGGATCTCGACAAGCTCCCTTGGTGGTCAATAGGCGCTGAATCTATTGACCGCCAAACCCCTACTGGATCAATCTTTCGTTGGAGGTCTCTAA
>JBJTUI010000534.1:0-4224 GCA_046080625.1 Elainella sp.
GTGACCCATCTGGGCCAGACAGAGCGTAGTAAACACCATGGTCTGCCAGCGCTCCCGGTCGAGGCCGTTGCCCTGCACCCGTTCCGTATAGCCATAGGCCCAGACCATCATGGCAATCGTGACCACGGCCAGAATGATCCCGATTCGCACCATATAGCTGCCCAGACCCCGCGCGAAAATGCTTTCCTTCGGGTCTTTAGGCGGCTGCTGCATAATGCTGGGCCGTCCGGGCTCGACCGCCAGCGCCAGCGCGGGCAGACCGTCCGTTACCAGGTTCATCCAGAGAATTTGCAGGGGCGAGAGCGGCACCCCACCCAGGCCCAGCAGCGGAGCGGCGGCAATCGTCAGCACTTCGCCAATGTTGCTGCCCAGAATATATTTAATGAACCGGCGAATGTTGGTGTATACGACCCGACCTTCTTCTACCGCAGAGACAATCGTCGTAAAGTTGTCGTCCAGCAGCACCATATCGCTGGCTTCCTTACTGACATCCGTGCCCGTGATCCCCATGGCAACACCAATGTCGGCCTGCTTCAGGGCCGGGGCATCGTTGACCCCGTCTCCGGTCATGGCAACCACCTGATTCTGGCGCTGGAGAGCCTGGACGATCCGCAGTTTATGTTCCGGCGACACCCGAGCGTAGACATTCACATCTTTAACGGCAGTCTCCATGTCGCGATCCGTCATCTGTTCCAGCTGTTGGCCGGTCAGAACCGGTTCTCCGGGTCTGGCAATCCCCAGATCTTCTGCAATCGCCTGGGCGGTCAGCTGGTGGTCGCCCGTAATCATCACCGGACGGATGCCCGCCTGACGACATTTGGCCACCGCATCCCGCACTTCCGGGCGAGGAGCATCCAGCATCCCCACCAGCCCCAGCCAGGTCAATCCGGCTTCAGAACTATCTTCAGAGCGAGCGGGCGGCAGATCAGCTAGGCGTTTGCCCGCAAAGCCCAAAACCCGCAGACCCCGGCTGGCCAGCCGGTTGTTCTGCTCTAGAATTCGAGTTCTGTCGCGTTCGGTCAGGGGTTCGATCTCAGAGCCGACCTGAATATGGGTGCAGCGTTCCAGGGTAAGTTCGGGTGAACCTTTGGTGAACATGACATAGGATTTGGGCACAGCACCCACAACCATGTCCACTGTAAGTTCGGGTGAACCTTTGGTGAACATGACATAGGGCAGACCGCCATCGTCGGATTTAACGATCACGCTCATGCGTTTACGCTCTGACGAGAACGGAAACTCGGAGACTCGGGGATAGCGGTTGTCCTGTTCGTCGCGACGGAATCCGGCCTTGCCTGCCAGAGTCAGCAGGGCTCCTTCGGTGGGATCGCCCAGGATGGCCCAGCTGCCGTTTTCTTTCTGGAGCACGGCGTCATTACAGAGGATACAGGCCTGTAGCAGAGCTTGGAGCTCGGGCTGGGTTGGGGGAGTCAGGGTCTGTTCGCCGCTGCGAAACTCGCCGGTTGGTTCATAGCCTTCGCCGGTCACGCTGGCATCACAGCTCTGGGTCTGCACCGTCTGCACCACCATTTTGTTCTGGGTGAGGGTGCCGGTTTTATCAGAACAGATCACCGTCACCGAACCGAGGGTTTCCACGGCGGGCAGCTTGCGAATCAGAGCGTTCCGACGCACCATCCGCTGGGTGCCCAGGGCCAGGGTAACGGTGATTACCGCTGGCAGACCTTCCGGCACGACGGCCACGGCCATACTGAGGGAAACCTTGACCAGCTCCTCAAACAAATTGCGGTCGTAGATTGTACCCGCAGCGATCACGATCGCCACCAGAATCAGCGAGCCCGACACCAGCACGTTGCCCAGCTGGGCCATGCGTTTTTGTAGAGGGGTAGGCTCGGCCTCCACGCTCTGGATCGCGGTGGCGATTTTGCCCAGTTCGGTTTGCATCCCCGTGCCCGTCACCAGGATCGTGCCCCGGCCCTGCACCACCTCCGTTCCGGTAAAAACCAGGTTGATCCGGTCGCCTAAAGGCGCGTCTGTCGGCAGCAGAACGTCGGCCTGCTTGTCCACCGCATGGGCTTCGCCAGTCAGGGCGGCCTCGCGAATTTGCAGGTTAGCGGCATCCAGAATTCGGCCATCGGCTGCCACCTTGACGCCAGCTTCCAGCAGCATCAGGTCGCCGGGCACGAGTTCCTTCGAGTCAACTTCCTGGATGTCGCCGTCACGGATCACCCGCACCTTAGAAGAGGCGAGATTTTTCAGGGCAGCCAGCGCCTTTTCAGCCCCGCTTTCCTGCACATAGCCCAAAATTCCGTTCAGCAGCACGATCGTAAAAATCGCCACCGCGTCTTTGGGAAATACGAAACGGCCCAGGGCCTGCGATTCCCGGATGTCGAGAATGGCTGAAATGATCGCCACGGCAATCAGCATCAAGAGCATGATGTTCTTGAACTGGTCCCAGAGGATCTCCAACGAAGAGCGTCCGCCGGTTTCAATCAGTTCATTCGGGCCATGTTGCTCCAAGCGCTGCTCGACTTGCAGCGGCGTCAATCCTTTTTGAGCGTGGGTTTGCAGAATTTCGCTGGTTTGCTCTGCCGACAGGGTGTGGGCAGTCGCTAGGGAGCTGGGTGCAGCAGGCCCAGAAGAAAGATGGCTTGACATCCGTAAATCTCAGTGCAGGTAATAGAGGTACAAGACTATAACTTAGTGTTTCGCCTACATAATCTAGCACTATTTGGTAGTGCCAAGTCAAGCGGCAGACTATGCTTAGATGGGACGCTATCTGTCCAGCTTAGGGCCAAAGGGGCCAGGAGTTTGCCCCCAGATTAGCTGCTGACCTGCGCTAGGCTGGAACCAACTTGAGATCAACCCGAACCCCTGTTCAAACCGCCCAATCCCATGGTGAATAATCTGTTTACTCCCCCCGGTCTCATCGGACGAGCCAGCGAACTTCAGCAAATCACCCGGATTTTGGCTGACGACGGCGACTTTTCGCTGGTTGGCGCGCCCGGAATTGGCCGCCGTACCCTGATCTATGCGGCAGCCCAGCAGATCGGAGCCCGCGTAATTGAACTCGACTGTCTGCGGATCACGAACGCCCAGCGGCTGCTGCGGCTGTTGGCCAGCGGCCTCCTGCAAATTTTCGCCCAACCCGAAGAGCTGGGGCTGATTCAACGCTGGAGCCTGAAACAAGCCGTAGTATTGGAACAGTCTGCCGCTGGACCCCGCCTCGTCTGGTCAGAAGCGCCAGACCAGGAATGGAGCGTTTTTCAAGCCCTGCTGGCCCTGCCCCAGATCATGGCCGAATCGCTCGACTGCCGGGTCGTAGTGCTGTTTCTCAACTTTCCCCACCTGCGCTCCTGGGACCGTAGCGGCCAGTGGGAGGCCCACCTGCGGCAAGAGATCCAGCAGCAGAATCGCGTCAGCTATGCTCTGGTTTCAACGGTGGTAGAGCCCTGGATACAGCAGAGTCAACTGCCGGTGATTTTTCTGGCACCCTTGGCAGATACGGTAATTGCCAACTGGCTGATCAGCACGATGGCGGCAGAAGGCTTTGAGTTTAGCCAGGAGGCGCTGCATCTATTCACGGCAAATGTCCAGGGCCATCTGGGCGATGCGATTGCGCTGGCCCGCAGAATCTGGCTCGACCAGCGCGCCCTCTCGGATTTTCAGCCTTGCCTGCTAGAAGCCCAGTCTCCCCCAAATCACAAACCCGACGCTCTGCCGACCTATCAGATCGAAGCGCACCACGTCCACCGCAGCACCCTGGCGCTGGTTGACGACCTGTCGGTGACGTTTGAATCGCTGATTCTGCTGCTGCCGCCCAGCCAGGTGCGCGTCTTGGAAAGTCTGGCGCTTGACCCGACCGACAAACCCCAGTCGCGGGACTATATTCAAAAGCACCAGCTGTCGCGCGGCGGCAGTTTGCAGGGGGCGCTGTCCAGCCTGGAGCAAAAGGGTCTACTGTATGGCCCCGAGAAAGCCTATCGCGTCGCCCTGCCCTTTCTCACCTTCTGGCTGCGTCAGCGGCTCTCCTAGTAGTTTGCCAAGCAAATTTTGCCTAGTTTTTTGTTCTAGATTGGGGTATAAATGCTCCAAACGAATTCGCGCATCCGCACTGGAAAATCTCGGTTCTTCCAGAATTGCCGTGGTTGCCACTAGATATGGAATTTAGTCATTTCCAGGAGATGAACCGCTTCAGGTTGAACCAAAGCGTTCATAGCCCCGCAGATCGAGGGTTAAGCGCTGAAAAATCCGTTTGACATCAAA
>JBJTUI010000535.1:0-3943 GCA_046080625.1 Elainella sp.
CGACGGCTGCACTTAAACAGACTGTGATAAACCGTATCGAACCGGAACAGGGTGGTAAACAGACGCAGGTCGGCCAGGGTGAGCTGGCTGCCGCAGAGGTAGCGCTGGTTGGTCAGGTGGCTGTCCAGCTCGTCCAGGCAGGCAAACAGCTCGGCCACGGCCTGACTGTAGGCGGTTTGGGTCTGGGCAAAGCCGCAGCGATAGACGCCGTTGTTGACCGCCGGGTAAATCTTGGCGTTCCACCGGTCAATCTCGGCCTGGAGGGCGGTAGGATACAGATCTAGGTCGGGGCGCTGGGCAAAGTCCTGGAACGCCCGGTTCAGGATGACGATGATCTCGGCGCTCTCGTTGTTGATGATTTGCTTCTGCCTACTGTCCCAGAGAATCGGCACCGTGGAGCGGCCCCGGTAGTTGGGCTGGGTCAGTTCGTAGAGTTGGCGCACGGTGCGACAGCCCGCTTCCGGCTGCTCAAACACCCAGCCGCCCGCTTCTGGCGAAGGCGCAACAAGAGCAATCGGGATGGCAGCTTCCAGACCCTTCAGGGCACGCACCACCAGCGTCCGGTGAGCCCAGGGGCAGCCCAACCCCACGATCAGCTGATAGCGACCGGCCTCGGACTCTAGCTCCTGCTGGCGAAACTGGCTGTCGGGCCGCAGGTAGCCGCCGTCCTGGCTGCGGGGAGCCATCTGGGACATCATCGTATGCCACATCGTGGACCAGACCCAGCGGCCTGAGCGGATCACCAGCTGACCCGGCAAAGCGGATTTGGCCATAGGACTTAAAACCGCTCCAGTTCGGGAAACTGCTGGTGGGCCTGGGCTCGGGCCGCTTCGCCGCAGGTGCGGGGCGTCGGGAAGATTTTTTCGGGGTTGGCCAGCCCCTCCGGGTTGAACACCTGCCGCACCCAGAGCATGGTTTCCAGGTCGGTTTCGCTAAACATCTCCGGCATATAGCAGCGCTTTTCGGCCCCGACGCCATGCTCGCCCGAGATACTGCCGCCCACAGCCACACAGAGCTTCAAAATTTCGCCGCCCAGTTCTTCTACCTGTTCCAGCTGGCCCGGAATCGCGTTGTCAAACAGAATCAGCGGGTGCAGGTTGCCGTCTCCAGCGTGGAAGACATTGGCGACGCGGTAGCCGTGCTTTTGGCTGAGGGCTTCAATCTGGCGCAGCACCTCTTGCAGCTTGGTGCGGGGAATCACACCGTCCTGGACGTAGTAGTCGGGGCTGATTTTGCCCATCGCCGCAAAGGCGGCCTTGCGGCCCTTCCAAAGAGTGAGCCGTTCCGCTGGGTCAGTAGCGACAGTGATGTTGCGGGCTCCGTTTTGCCGACAGATCGCCGCCACCTGCTCGCTGTTGGTCGCCACCTCCACGGCCAGCCCGTCAATTTCGATCAGCAGAATCGCCGCAGCGTCTCGGGGATAGCAGTTGGTTGCCACCACATCCTCGACGGCGTTGATGCTGAAGTTGTCCATCATTTCCATGCCGCCCGGCACAATCCCAGCGCCGATGATGTCAGACACGGCCTGCCCCGCCGCCTCGACGCTGGTGAAGTCAGCCAAAAGCACCTGGATTTGCTCGGCGGTTTTGAGGATGCGCAGGGTGATTTCGGTAGCGATGCCCAGGGTGCCCTCGGAGCCAACAAACAGGCCGGTCAGGTCGTAGCCCGGCATCTCGGCGACTTTGCTGCCCACCTGTTTAATGCTGCCGTCTGGCAACACCAGCTTCAGGCCCAGGACGTGGTTGGTCGTAACGCCATACTTGAGGCAATGAACCCCACCCGAGTTCTCGGCCACGTTGCCGCCCACCGAGCAGATGATTTGGCTGGAGGGGTCGGGGGCATAGTAGAAACCCGCACCGCTCACGGCTTGAGTCACCCAGTTGTTGATCACGCCCGGCTGCACCACCACCCGCTGGTTCTCTAGGTCTACCTCCAGGATGCGGTTCATCAGCGCCATGCCGATCAGCACACAATGTTCTACGGGCAGCGCCCCACCCGAGAGGCCCGTGCCTGCGCCCCTGGCCAGAAAGGGCAAACCGTGCCGCTGACAGATTTTGACAGCTTCGGCTACCTGCTCCGTCGTGCGGGGCAGCACCACTAGGGCCGGACGCTGACGATAGCTGGTCAGGCCATCACATTCATAGACCAGCAGTTCTTCCCGCCGCTGCACGACGCCCGATTTGCCCAACACCCGCTCAAATTCGCGGATAATTTTGGGCCAGTCGGCATTGCTGCCGGGTAGAGGTGGGGAGATTGCCTGGTTGCCTGCCTGGTTGCCTGCTTGGGCTGCGGGGTTGACTGCCACCATGGGATTGTCCTCGTTGCGCCGGTATCCTGTTCCTTCAGAATAGCTAATTCGCATACTCCAGGAAAGACTGTACCTTGCCATCGGGCTTCAACACCAGCCGAATTTGTGGCGTCGAGCCATCGCTGGTCGGCGAGACAAAGGGCTCTCCCATCAGCGGCATATTGGTGCGGTCCAGGTAGTTTTCCGAGAACTGGCCCAGGGGCACAATCCGCTGCAAGGAGCCATCCGCGTTCAGCAACAGTCGATATTCCAGGGTTTCGCTCAGGCCCGAGGGCGGCTGCCAGGTTTGCTGAAAGTAGCTGCGGATCTCGGCCACCTGGGGAATTGTGTCGAAGGCAGTGGCCTGGTCAGTAGATTCTGCCGGGGCCATGCGGCTGGCTTCGGGGGCGGCATTGGTAGTGGCCAACCGGGGTGGCCCGCTGTCCTCAACACGATCAGAGCTGGCCCCATCTGGTGTAAGTGGAGCTGAGGCGACGGTCGGGCCTGGGACAATCGTGACGGATTGGCCAAACTCGCTGCCTGCTTGGCTATCTGCTTGACCTACGACTCCTCCACCTGGGCCACTGGCTCCACTCGTGCCATCCTCTACACCAGCAGGCTGGGGATTAACAGGCGGCTGGGTCACACCAACCGGCGGCAAGCCAGGCTGGGCTGCGCCAGGGACTGCGGCTCCATCGGGGGGCGGGGGCGGCGGCAGGGGCTGGAGGGTGATCTGGGGGGAGGGTTCCAGGGGCGGCGGCGACAGGGTGGGAAACAGCTCGCGGCTGAGTTCGGAGTTGACCTGGCGCTCCTGGGGAGCTGAGGCGGTTTGTACGCTGGGCCGCGAGATATCCAGCACAAACTTGGTCATGGCACCGGTAACGCCCAAAGCCAGCAAGGCAGAGGCGGCGATGCTGGGCCAGCCCTTGGGAATCTGGGCCAGCCAGGCTGGGCGCTCAAGCTTGGGCAAATTCAGAGCCTCGGCCTGATAGTCTTCCAGGGCATTGGCCAGATCAAAGAGCTGCGACGTGCTGAGCGAAACGGCTTCGCCCGATTCTTCATTGGCCAAACTGCCCAGACTGAGACGATGGCTCAACAATCCCTGAGCCTGGAGAGAAATGCCATTGCTGCCAGGTTGGGCGATTGATTGGCTGGCTGGCTGGCTGATTGGCTGGCTGGCTGAGTGACTGGCTGGCTGGCTGGCTAATAAACTGAGCAGCAGGTGATGCCTCGGGTAGATCGCCGGTCTTGAAGTGGGTGTTGGGCTCTGGCTCAGTTGGAAGAGCCTGATGGTTCTGGCTATCGTCCTCAAGGCTGCTGGAGTCCTCGGCAATTAGCGGCGTCAACGACTGTAGCGACTTTTCCCAGGGCAGTTGCTCAGGGGCAGCAGCCAGCAGCGTCTGGACATAGCGACCCACCACATCGCAGAGGGTTTCTAGCTGGCCTTGGTCACCGCTGACCGCAACTTGCTCGTCGGGCGGCAGCTTGGGGTCATCGAAGCTGAGCTGAAACCGCAGATTTTTCAGCACCGTGCGGTCGGTCCAGCGGGACAGGGCTGAACCAGCGGCAGCGATTTCCAGCGTACAGGTAGGGGGCGTATAGCGCCGAAGTACAGCGGTAGGCATAGCAAGCAGGTTAGGCAGGTTTGAGAGTGCG
>JBJTUI010000536.1:0-18100 GCA_046080625.1 Elainella sp.
CAGAATACGAAAACCCCCAAACAAGGGTTGTTTGAGGGCTGGAGTTCCTGAAAATCGTCACTGGTGATAATAATCGCAATGAGACAAAAAGTTTACAAGAGGGGTTTGACCCCTCTTATTTTTATGAAGCAGAGATGAAGCAAAATTGAGTCAGACTGATATCTACTGAAAATCACCGTTTACAGCGATTTTCATTTCAGTCAGCTACAGGAGGGGATGTGGAGGCGGTGCCTCCACGCAGGGGCCTAGCCCCTGCACCCCACTGTTAATCCCTGGTTGACTGATCTGAAAACCGCTATAAGTCGCTCAACCCAATAAATCCCCAAAACAGCGAAGGGCAGGAGGAAAGCCTCCTACCCCTTTTGCAGAAAGTTAATTTGCAGAAAAGACGCATTTCGACTACGCTCAATGCTCAAATGCTCGCTGGCAGAGGGTTGAGCGAAGGCGTTCGGCGAGCTCAGCCGTAGCTCGCTTCCCGCAGGGTGCCGTCGAAACCCGGAATTTCGCTGTGCCACCTAATTGAGCCTACCTACTTACTTGTTGCTGGTGCTTAGAGTTTTGCCGTTCAGGCTGTTGGCGCTGTTCAAACCAGGAATACCGGCTCGATCTAAAATCTGCGGAATCAAATCCTCGCGCTTCACGGCCATGATATGGACGCCCTGACAGAGCTGTCGTGCCATTTGCACCTGCTCTGCGGCAATCTGAACGCCCTCATCTAGCGGGTTGCTGGCCCGCTCCAGTCGGTCGATAATTTCCTGAGGAATTTCGACACCCGGCACGTTGCGATTAATAAACTGGGCGTTCTTGGCAGATTTCAGCAAAAAGATGCCCGCCAGAATCGGTTTATTGCAGCTAGAAGCAATCTGATCCATAAATTTCTCGAGTCGGTCAAAATCGGAGATCAGCTGGCTCTGGAAAAACTGGGCTCCCGCTTCAGCCTTGCGCTCAAAACGGCGCTGTAGCCCTGACCAACTGCGACACTGGGGGTCAACAGCTGCCCCTACGAGCAGATCGGTCGCCCCGTCGGGCAGCGGCTTGTCGTTGAAGTCTAGGCCACGGTTTAGTTTGTCAATCAGCCTCAGCAGCCGCACGGATTCCAGCTCAAACACGCCTCGGGCTGCGGGGTGGTCGCCTGCTTTAATCGGATCTCCCGTCAGGGCCAAGATATTCTGGATTCCCAGCGCCTGTGCCCCCATCAGATCGGCCTGTAGTCCAATCGCATTCCGGTCGCGGCAGGCCATCTGGCAGATGGGTTCTAGTCCCTGTTGACGCAGCAGCACCGAAGCCGCTAGAGACGACATGCGCAGTACCGCTCGGCTGCCGTCCGTGATGTTGATCGCGTGAACCCGATCCTTGAGTAAGGCAGCCATTTCCAGCATGTGGGTCGGATTGCCTCCCTTGGGTGGCATCACTTCTGCTGTAATCAAAAACGTCTTGGCTTGAATGGCTTGACGAAATCGCGAGGGCTGGGCTGTAGAAACGTGGGACATAACAAATGAGGCTCCAGGGTGTTGAGCAGAAGCCTAGGACCGGAAACCGGCCCCAAGCCAGAGTGCTCTAGGAATTTGACTGTTGCAATCTGCCCTGATGTGGATCTGGAAAAGAGCAGAATTGCTCTCGGTTAGCAGCGCGTCTGGTTTGACAACACCGCCCCTTCTTCTAGATCGGCACACAAAACGCAGGTATTAGAAAGAGTTTATAAAGAATTAATTAATTTTCCCTGTTGGCCGACCGGAATTTATCGGCTTTTTGGATTGATTCTGGTTTTATGATTTTTTGACAAACGTTGAATCAATCGTTCTGTTAGATTTTCAGCTGAATCGCGAATTGGCCTGGCAAAATTCACTTCGGAATCTACTGGCTCTGCCCCTAGTACTGAGGTCAAGCTTTGCTGCACACTAGAAACGGCTCTAGCTCTGTAGACTGCATGTTTGAGTTGGATAGAACTTGATGAAACGCCTCGATGGGTGGCCATGAAACATATTGCACTCGACCAATTGCCTGAAGAATCAGTTTCCCACAATCCGGCAATCAAAAAAAGGGTGATGCTCCGGTTGGGAGATCTGCCCCATTTGACCAATTTTTCCCAGGCCCGCTTTGCTCCAGGGCAGGTGGCTGCTGGCCATGCCCATGCGGATATGTGTGAAGTGTTTTTCGTGGAGTCCGGCAACGGTACGATCTGCGTTAACGGACAGGACTATGCACTGGAACCCGGCGTTTGTATCGCCGTTGAGCCCCACGAAACCCACGAAGTTTGCAACACGGGCTCAACCGAGCTGGTATTGACCTATTTCGGCCTGCGCGTGCCTAGCCAGTGACTCTAGCAGTGACCCGAACAGTGATTTGAATAGCGGCCCGAACTGCGGATTAGGCTGCTAATCCGCACCAGCTCAATAGCTCACTGATGCTGGCAAAAAGATAGCGGGAACTCTAGGCTGATTCCAGTTCCTCTGCAAACAACCTCAATGCTTCACCGTCGTACCCTCTTCCTGACCCTGATTGCCCTGGTTCCCCTGACTCAGCTAGAGCCTGGATGGGCCCACGAAGGCTATGCCAACCGACTGTCTCGTCCAATCCCAGCCGGTCGGGTTGAGGCTAACGAAACGGAGCAAGCGCCGCCTTTTGATCTGGCTGCGCCGGGGGTTTGTCGGCTCTACAACCTGTCGGGCTACTTCGCTCTGGATGCGGCTGGGGGATTGCTATCGCTACATCGCTACTGCCGCGACCAGCAGAACTGGGCCTGGTATCTGCCGGGCGAATTTTGGCAGGAATTTCGGCAGGTGGCCAGTCCTGAAACCCTCACTTACGCCCAAACCCTGGACCGCGACAAGGTAGAAGCCTATGCTCAGGCAATCTGCCCGTTCTTAAAGAGCGGAGCTACAGCCGCAGATCTATCCCGCATTCAGGCCAGTCAGCAGTTTCCGCCGGATTTTGAGCAAGCTGTGACGACGGCGGCCATTCAGACCTATTGTCCCGAATACCGCCTGGAATAATCTTGCTAGATCAATGGTTGTCAGATCAGAGCCTGCCAGATCGGCACTTACCAGATCGGCACTTACCAGCTCAGCGCTTGCTACATCAGCGTTCGTTCCAGCGCCACCACGTCGGGAATGCAGAGGATATCGCGGTCCCGCTGGATCAAACCTTTCTTTTCCAGCTTGCTGAGCACCCGAGTGACAGTTTCGCGGGCCAAGCCGCTGAGGCTGCTTAATTCGCGGTGGGGCAGGTTGGGAATTTCTGTACCCTGCTCGCCCGATTTGCCCTGCCCTTCGGCCAGAAACAGCAAAATATCGGCTACTCGCGAAACGCTGTCTGACTCGCGCAGCCGCAGCCGCCGATTCACCTGCCGCAGTCGTCTGGCCATTAGCTGGGCTAGCCGCACGCCCGACTTGGGTTCGCTGTTGAGCAACTGGACAAAATCCTGGGCGGGCATATTGCCAATCACTGTCGGCACCAGGGTAATCACGTCCGTGGAGCGGGGAACTTCATCCAGGGCTGCCATTTCGCCAAACAGCTCGCCCTTACCCAAAATGTTCAGCGTGACTTCCTTGCCGTCCAGATTATAGGTGCGAATTTTCACCCAGCCTTCCAGGATGAAATAGACGGAGCTGCCCCAATCGTTCTCCAACAACAGCATTTGGTTGGGAGGATGGTTGCGCACCACCACGTGGGCCAGCGCTTTTTCGACGCTCGCCTCGGGCAAACCATTAAAAAACGTATTAGAGCGAATTAACGCTGCTTCCTTTGACTCACGAGAGTTCAACCGATCGTGCATGGAACCATGCTGCTGCGAAAGGAGGGCATAAAGGCAAATGGGCCTGACTCAAGAGTAGCCGATTTTTTCCCCAGTTAAATAAATTCTATTTCCTAGATATTTCAGGAAGCGGGGCCGCACCGGACTGACTTTCGCATCCCTTAGACCCCATAAATCGAACCCTGGGGTTGTAGAGGATACTGCATACTGCTGCGCCAAGCTGATTCACGCCTTGCCCTGGTGAGCTCAACCCGCCAAAAGCTGAGGTGAATAGGATGGGGCAAATCCAAAGCCATCATAGCCTAGAGTTTGCCCCGGCTTTTGGAATATCTATTACGGCATTGTCTGGTTTGACTTGGCAGTGGCCCAAATCATCACCTAAACGGCGGGTCGGACCATGCGATCCAAACTATGCGATCCAGACTGCGCGATCCGGAGGGTGCAATTACTCGCCACCAATGCTGATCGGCGTGCCATAGACCTCGGCATCCGTGAGGTTGAGCGCCTGCATCGTTGCGCCAGAAACGTCTGCGTGGTAAATCCGGGCGCGGGTCAAGTTGGCCTGGTTGAGGTTCGCGTCGTTGAAGCTGGCATTGGTCAGGAAGCTGTCCGTCAGGTTGGCCCCTTCCAGATTAGCGCCGGTCAGGTCAGCCCCTTCTAAGTTTGTGCCGGTCAGGTCAGCACCCCGCAGATCGGCACCGCGCAGATCGGCTCCAATCAAGTGCAGTTGACTGAGGTCAGCACCAGTTAAATCACAGTCCGTGCAGGCCCGCGTAGCCAACAGAGTTTGGATTTCGGCAGGACCAGCATGGGCAGGTAGTCCCAATAAAAGGCCAGAGAGCAACGTCAGCGGTGCTAAAAACTGGAGCTTCATAATAGCCTCCTTAAAATTTTTATAGATGCCAGAACAACTCAGCGACAAACCCAGCAAAGACGCGAACCAGGCCAGGGACAGCTAGCATCGAAGCTAGCCCAGCCGCAAGCAGAGGTAGATACAACTCCAAACTGCCTAATTCCGGTAAAATCCAGCGCCTATTTGCAAGCTTCTGAACCTTCCGGGCTAACTTCCGGGCAGTTTCTGGGCTAACTTCTGGGCCAAGTTCTGGCCTGAACAGCCTGTGGAGTTCCTAGTTGCCGCTAATCTTCCGGCAGTTCTAGCAAACCAGCTAGGTCGCCGAACCGTAAAACTTTAATTGCCCTTACTTATAAATTATCCCCAAACCTAAAAGATCGCCTCATCCAACTGGTGGGTTATAGAATTCGACCTCCAGTGAGATGCTGACTTCGACAAAACCGGAACCAGTGGCTGTGTGGAATTGCCCTGAGCAGACTGATAGGAACCCGTCCAGACTAGGTGTTGAGCTTAGCTGGGGGACTGCGTTATCTTATAGCATGGGCCGTTTTAAATCGGGCTGAGGTCTTCTGCTGGGTATGGCTGCTGGGTGCAGTCCAGGGCTGGTACCACAAAGCAAAGGACGGTTCGCTGCTGAAATTCGCCCACAGATAATTTGCCAGACGTTTTGAGTTGTTCTGTTGCTGCTGTTCCAACAAAATTGGCCTAGATCTGAGCTTTGCTTTGGAGTGGCGAGCTGGCAGGTGGCTTAATCAGCCGCTCAATTGACTGTATCCCAAATCTATCGAACACCCATTGAACTAGGAGGAAAGCATGACCCAAGTGGTCTTAGGAGAAAACGAAGGAATTGAATCGGCGCTGAGACGGTTTAAACGCCAGGTCTCTAAGGCCGGAATTTTGGCTGATGTCAAAAGCCACCGTCATTTTGAAACCCCGCTCGAAAAGCGCAAGCGCAAAGCAGTGATGGCAAGACGCAAGCGGCGATTCCGCTAGGCCCGCTTTCTTTGCCCTGGTCAGCTGAGGGTTAGCTGAGACCAGCAAATTGCGAGCTAGAGCCAAATTATTCAGCTAAATTATCCAAACGGCGGGGAGGTAGGGCAGGTCTGTTACCTCCTCGCTTGTTTTTGAGGGGAAGCAGATCCCAGCAGCGAGAGGATCTGCAAGCGCGCGACTCGATTTACTATTAATGTAGTGAGGCTAATGATTTGTGCCTCTCGCCCCGTCTTTGATCCCACGCTATGAAGTCCTATCTTGCTGCTGCCGTCCAAATGAATAGCCTGCCCGAGTTGAGCCACAACCTGGCCCAGGCAGAAGATTTAATCGATTTAGCAGTGCGGCAGGGGGCAGAGTTAGTGTGTTTACCCGAAAATTTCTCGTTTCTGGGAGACGAAGCGGCCAAAATTGCCCAGGCCGAAACGATTGCCCAGGGGAGCGAAAAGTTTCTCAAGACCATGGCCCAGCGCTATCAAATTACCCTGCTGGGCGGCGGCTATCCAGTTCCAACGACTACAGGCAAGGTTCACAATACGGCGCTGCTGGTGGGCCCGGCAGGGGAAGAACTGGCCCGCTACGAGAAAGTCCACCTGTTTGACGTAAATTTGCCCGACGGCAATACCTATCAAGAATCGCAAACCGTGCTGGCTGGCGTCAGTTTGCCCCCTGTTTACCCCTCCAAAGAACTGGGGCATCTGGGCCTGTCGGTTTGCTATGACGTGCGGTTTCCCGAGCTATACCGCCACCTGTCCCAGATGGGAGCCGAAGTGTTGTTCATTCCAGCCGCCTTCACGGCCTACACCGGCAAAGACCATTGGCAGGTATTGCTCCAGTCTCGGGCAATTGAGAATACCTGCTATGTAATTGCGCCAGCCCAGACAGGCCGCCATAACGCCATGCGCCAGTCCCATGGTCACGCTCTGATTGTGGACCCCTGGGGGATGATTCTGGCCGATGCGGGTGACAAACCGGGAGTTGCAATTGCGGCGATTGAACCGTCTCGGCTAGAACAGGTGCGCCGTCAGATGCCCAGCCTGCGCCACCGGATTTTTGTCTGAATCTTTCTTGTCTGAGCCCGGCTTGAGCTACATCACCCTCCAGCCATCGGTTTGGGGGAGCCTACTCAATCTATTAAGAACCATGTAGAGTAGACTGGATGAGTTTTGCAACAGGCATGGTCAATTTGAGCAGTTGGTGCGCCGTTTCTCCACCTGGTTTTCTCAACGTTCCCGCTCCTCTGATTGCTGAGGCTCCTGCTGCTCAAATCGGCCCGTTTGTACTGGCGGGTGTGCTGTTGAGCCTGATCGTGATCTATCTCGCCTCCAAGCTGGTGGGCGAACTCTGTGCCCGCATCAACCTGCCGCCTGTGCTGGGAGAACTGGTGGGCGGTGTGATTATTGGTGTGTCGGCCTTGAATCTGCTGGTGTTTACCGAGTCGGGCGGCGGTAGCGATGCTCTGGTGATGCGGTTGCTCGAAGCTACGGCTGGCCTCCAGCCCGAGTTGGCTCCGAGCGTGGCCGAGTCGCTCAGCGAAGTGGTCAGCATTCTCTCTGAATTGGGCGTGATCATTCTGCTGTTCGAGATTGGTCTGGAGTCCGATTTGAAGGAGCTGATTCGGGTAGGCCCCCAGGCAGCGGTTGTGGCAGTGGTCGGAGTGGCGGTTCCATTTGCCGCAGGCACGGCTGGTTTAATTACCCTGTTTGGCGTCCCGGT
This sequence comes from Elainella sp., assembly GCA_046080625.1. Taxonomy (GTDB): domain Bacteria; phylum Cyanobacteriota; class Cyanobacteriia; order Elainellales; family Elainellaceae; genus Elainella. The sequence goes on from JBJTUI010000536.1 coordinate 7,314, forward strand.
GATTCCGGCGATTTTTGCCGGAGCAGCCCTGACGGCCACCAGCATTGGGATCACGGCAAAAGTATTGGCCGAAATTCAGCAGCTCAGCTCCCGCGAGGGCCAGATTATCATCGGGGCGGCAGTGTTGGATGATATTTTGGGGATCATTGTGCTGGCCGTCGTTGCCAGTCTGGCCAAAACAGGAGAAGTTCAGATTGGCAAGGTTGTCTATTTAATTGTTGGGGCTGCTGTTTTCCTGATCGGCTCGATTTTGCTGGGCCGGTTCCTGAGCCCCTACTTCGTGGCGCTGGTCAACCGAATGCAGACCCGTGGTCAGCTCCTGATCGCTTCGCTGATTTTTGCCTTTGCTCTCTCCTATATTGGGGCAGTGATTCAGCTAGAGGCAATTTTGGGCGCTTTTGCGGCGGGGCTGGTGCTGGCCGAAACCGAAAAGCAAAAGGAGCTAGAGGAGCAGATTCTGCCCATCGCCGACATGCTGGTGCCGATCTTTTTTGTGGTAGTGGGTGCTAAAACCGATGTTAGTGTGCTCAATCCGTTTAATCCGGCCAATCGGGAAGGCTTGATTATGGCAAGTTTTCTGGTGACGGTCGCAATTATTGGCAAAACGGTGACTGGACTGGCTGTATTTGGCCAACCTAACATCAACCGGCTGGCGATTGGGGTTGGCATGGTGCCGCGAGGCGAGGTGGGTCTGGTGTTTGCTGGCGTTGGCTCAGCGATCGGCATTCTGCCCAAGTCGCTGGAGGCTGCGATTATCGTCATGGTGATTTTGACCACGTTTCTGGCACCGCCGCTGCTGCGCGTGGTGTTTCAACCGGCTGACTCGGTCCAGGAGACTAGCTAGAGCGGTTTCACTTTTGCCGTAGTAATTTCTGTCGAACTTGAACACCTTTAACGCTGGCTGTAGTAGAATCACCGCAATTTCGCTTTAGATCTCGGCTCTGGGTCAGATGGTTCTCTGTTGGGTAGCTTTTAGAAATTGGTCAGATTGGTGAGATTGGTGAGATTGGTCAACTTAGTAGATTGGTCAGCTGCCCTTGGGTCGGCCAACTCAAGTCCGTCCACAAAATGCTACAAAAGCGCCTAGCCGGGATCGGTAGAACACTGTACGATAAGCAAACTTTTATGCGAGGAGTTTCGAGGAGTGTGGATATGGCTGTCTGGATTTCGAGCTATCTGGGTTTCGAGTTATCTACCCCAAACGAGGTCACTGCCAACTGCTTCGGTAAGGAGATAAGTCCCTACAGTTGAGCGATTTACAGAGCAATCTAGTCCAGTTCTATCCAGCCAATTCCTAAATTTCCTATGAATGCGTTTGCAGAATCGCCCTTTCAACTCGCCTCGACCGAGCCTCAACGCGCCAAAATTGGCGTTTTTGACAGTGGCGTCGGCGGCCTGACCGTGCTGCGCGAACTCTATCGTCAGCTGCCGAATGAGTCCATTCTCTATTTTGGTGACACGGCCCGTTTGCCCTACGGCATCCGCTCCCAGGCTGAGATCATCCAGTTTGTTCGCGAAATTCTCGTCTGGATGCAGCAGCAGCAGGTCAAGATGGTCGTGATGGCCTGTAGTACTGGCTCAGCCCTGGCCCTGGAAACGGTGCGCTCTGAGTTCGACATACCGATCCTGGGCGTGCTGCTGCCGGGAGCCCGAGCGGCGGTGCAGGTGGGCAAACGGATAGGCGTGATTGCGACCCCGGCCACCGCAGACAGCAATGCCTATCGACGGGCGATTCAAGAAATTGACGCCACGGCCCAGGTCTGGCAAGTCGGCTGCCCCCAGTTTGTGCCGCTGGTGGAAAACAATCGCATCCAGGATGATTACACCCGCCAAATTGCCAAAGATTACCTGACGCCGCTGCTGGAGCACCAGATCGATACGCTGGTCTATGGCTGCACCCACTATCCCCACCTTGCCCCGGTGATCAAATCGATTGTACCCCGCTCGGTTAAGCTGATCGATCCGGCAGTTCATGTCGTGCGGGCTGCGGCTCAAGAACTGGAGATGTTGGGTCTAAGAAGTACGCGCCCGGCAGTACCCACCCAGTTTTATGTCAGCGGCTGCCCCCAGACCTTTGCTCAGCTCTCGGTCCAGTGGTTGGGCTGTGCACCGCTCGTGCATCAGGTGAATGTAGCCAAGGCGGCTATGCCCTACCTCCAGGCTCGGAGCCAAGGCGTTCGGGTGTCGGGGAATTGAGCTTCAGCCGGTCGAGGGCAGGTCGCAATTGGACGAACAGAACCTAAAAAAGCAGGGTACGGAAGGCAAAACTCCCATTCCCTGCAAATTTGGGCTAGCTTGACAGCGCTTCAGCGCTGGCCGAATGGATTGTCAAGCTGCTAAAGATAGAGCGATTCTGTATCCGGATCACCCGCTTTAAACGTTAGATAGCAGTTTGGTTTAGCATTTAAATAAGGTAGAACCCTAAGACTTAGGCTAGGAACTAAAAGAGAGCTAGCTCAGGTAGCTTTACGCTTGAGAGCGCTGGGCTAGCTTGAGAAGCACATAGATCGTTAACACATAGCCGGTAGCTAGAATCGGAATGATCAAAGGAATGTTGTCATACGCCATGGTTTAAACTCAACAAATTGCAAGGACGGTAAGCAGTGAGGAGCCTCAAGTTCCACCTGAATGCAGCCAAATGAGCCAATGTGCCATGGGCAAACTAGCCCACAGCAACGCTGGTCTACCTTCCTGAAGTGCCAACACTAAATGCGCTCTCGAATGGAAAAGAATTGCCATCTCGACAGCAAGCAACCCATCCTCAAGATGGAGTCACAGCACTCAGCCAACAGGGCAATCAAACAAATGATCGCAATCCACAACTCTACCGGAAGCGCCCTTTTGAAGATGCGCCAGCACAAACCGTGGAGAGAGATCGAAATCGTGCCCTGACAACTACATCAGCACCTTAGGAAAGGGTGATTTCGCTCAAGCTGAACCTATGAAATTTTGAAATTCCTACCTCCAGACTAACATAGGATTTCCGTACTGTTGGGGCGATTTCCTGATAAAATTCACACTTTTTGACAAGGAAAATTTTTCAGCCCAAGATCCGCATCGTTTGAGCTTCTCAGCCCGATGGGCCGACCTATACGATTACCGATCCTGCCGATTTCGGAGCGGTAGCCCCAAAAAGCTAGCTTCAACCCCCAATCATTGCTTCCAGGTTTTACCTAGCTGATCAGCTCAAGTTAAAGCTTGAGCAGGATGCTCGCACCAGACCGACTCAGGAAACTTGCAGAATAAATTTTCAGATTGGGCCTGAGTCACAGGAGGCTTAGCTTAAAATAAAGGTAAGATATGTAAAATTTCGTAACTTAGCGTCAGCGTCAGCATCCATGACCTCAGCTACCTCTGTTTTTTCCCCCGTTGAAGCGGATTTGCGCCTGCTAACTGACAATCTCAAGCAGTTAGTGGGAGCCCGTCATCCCATTCTCTATGCCGCAGCAGAACATCTCTTTGGGGCAGGTGGGAAACGGCTGAGGCCGGCCATCGTCCTGCTGCTGTCTCGGGCAACCATGGCTGGCGAGGAGATCACCGCCAAGCACCGCCGTCTGGCCGAGATTACGGAGATGATCCATACGGCCAGCCTGGTGCATGACGATGTAATCGACGAGGCCGAATTGCGGCGCGGCGTGCCCACGGTTCACAGCAGCTTTGGCAATCGGATTGCCGTGCTGGCGGGTGACTTCCTGTTTGCCCAGTCCTCCTGGTATCTGGCCAACCTCGATAATTTGGCTGTCGTCAAGCTCTTATCTGAGGTGATCATGGATCTGGCTGAAGGGGAGATCCAGCAGGGCCTCAATCGCTTTGACACTAGCCTCTCAATCGATGCCTACCTGGAAAAGAGTTACTACAAAACTGCCTCGCTGATTGCCAATAGCTCCAAGGCAGCTGGTGTTCTCAGCGGTGTTTCGCCGGAAATGGCCAAAAATCTCTATGGCTACGGTCGCCACCTCGGGCTGGCGTTTCAGATTGTGGACGACATCCTCGACTTTACCGGCTCCAGCGAAGCCCTGGGCAAGCCTGCTGGTTCTGACCTGAAGAGCGGCAATCTGACTGCCCCTGTCCTCTATGCTCTGGAAGAAAAGCCCTATCTGGAGGGTCTGATTGAGCGCGAATTTGCCCAGGACGGTGATCTGGAGCAGGCTCTAGCCCTGATTGCTGACAGCCGGGGCATTGAGCGCTCCCGCGAACTGGCAGCCCACCACGCCCAGCAGGCCGTGCAAAATCTGGCTGACCTGCCCGCCTCCGAGTCGCTTCAGGCGCTGATCGAACTGGCTGACTACGTGCTGAGTCGGCTATATTAGCCTAGGCAAGTGAACTTTGCGGCTATAGAATCCAATACCTGCATGGCCACCTGCATGGCCTAGGGTTTGAACAGAAGATCCTGATGTCATTATTTATGGATTGCATCACCTGATTCATTTCAATATAGTGAGGTTTCTATATCATCACCGCCTCGCTAGATATGCATATTTGACGGATCTTTGGCTCAGATATTCCGTGTCGCTGTGCTTAACTCTAGCGAAACCAGCTATATTCTCTATAGCTATTCACCAACCTACAGAAATTCTATTCAACAGATTCACTCAGATCTATTGGTGCCAGGCAGATCAGCAGCCCTGGAAAACGACGAGAGCGGATCATAGAGCTAGGGCTCAGGGTTATAGGATCAGGCAATATCAGAGGGCAGCGAGATCAGCGAGCGCAGATATTGCTCCAGCATTTGGTTCAGCCCAGAGCGGCTGATTTCGGTCTGGGTCTGGGCATCTGCCGATTCGACGAATATGAGGCTATCTACCGGCAGGGCCAGCAGTTGAAACAGAATCGCTACCGTGGGAACGGGTAGGGCTACGCCTTGAGACTCGCTAGATTCGCGAACCTTGGCAACTTCTAGCGAGGGGTAGGCGTAGATCACAGTCTTGGTCAGATCGGATGTGCCATGCTGAAGCGTAGTTGTGAGCCAGCTGTGCTCCAAGCTCTGGACGATAAAATACTGCAGATGCCGCAGCTTACTGGCCAGAGCGGCAAACAGCGGTGCAATCTGCTGCATGGTCTTCGCCGGAATCCCATAAGTCGGGGCTGTCTGGATCAGCTCCTGAACCTGCTGTTGGATTTGCTGTTGAATTTGCTGCGGGGCTGGGTGAGAACTCATGAATTTGATTGACTAGTTTCGAGGGCTGGTCAGAGTTAGAAGCTGGTCAGAGTTGAGAAGTAGAGCGCGGTACTGCATTATCAAACCAGTGAGATCTGCTGTTGGATTTGCAGCAGCGAGGTGCATTACCTCAGTATTTTTAATGGGCTCATACCGACAAATTGCAAACTTTTAATTAATTTATTGAACTTAAAATCCGGTTTTTTCAAGGCTTTAATGAATGATGGACTCATACAATGTTGGACTTGGTCGGGTATGCTAGGCTTGTAGCCGAGATGACACCATCAGGGGAGGCAACCGAAATAGCGTGGAGGCGGTCTTTCATCTGATATTCAGCGAACTGAAGCAGTCCACCCGCGCATCTGAACAGAAGTGTCAAGCAGTGGCCACCCGCATTGCGGAAGAGGTGGCTCGAATTTGTTCAGAAAGCCAGCGGATTCAGGCATCGGGTGACATTGCGTCCTGGTCTACCAGTTTAGCTCGTCACCGCCTGAAGCAATGCTTAAAGTACTTTGAGCTCGGCTCCCATCGGGGTCGGGTCGAGCTGCATAGCGGCCTGAGTGCGGTGGTCTATCGCTACATCACCCCGCCCCAGGTCCAGTCTAGCTACCAGGCTCGCCTCACTTTAATTGAAGACTTTTTGCAGGGCTTCTACATCGAAGCTCTCAACGCCTTCCGTCGCGAGAATCAGCTTGCCCTTACCTACCGGCCCCACAGCCTGCTGGAACTGGCCGAATATATGGCCTTTACCGAGCGCTACGGCAAGCGCCGCATTCCCCTGCCCGGTCGCCGCACCCAGCAGCTGATCATCCTTAGAGCCCAGACCTTCTCGCAGCAGCAGCCGCCCGAAACTATGGTCGATATTGAGCAGGCTGCCGAGGGCGGAGACGGCGAAGGCCGCAGCTCCGTGTCAATTCCCCAGGTGCGCGAGCAGATGATGGCCCAGGAGCCAGAACTGCCGGAAGATACCCTGCGCAAAACCGTGATTCGGGAGCTGATGCGCTACCTGGAAGAGCGCCAGCAGCAGGACTGCGCCGACTACTTTGCCCTGCGGCTACAGGATTTGCCCGCCAGTGAAATTGAAGCGATTTTGGGGCTGTCGGCTCGCCAGCGCGACTATTTGCAGCAGCGATTCAAGTACCATCTGATTCGGTTTGCCCTCTCCCATAACTGGGAACTGGTGCATCAGTGGCTAGAGGCCGACCTGGAGCGCAACTTGGGCCTGACGCCCCACGAATGGCAAACCTTCTATAGTGGCCTGACGGTTCAGCAGCGGGAACTCTTAGAGCTGAAACAGGCCGGAGCAGACGACCGCACCATTGCCCAAACCCTGGACTGCACCACCACCCAGGTGCAAAAACAATGGACGAAGTTACTTGAACAAGCTTGGGAAATTCGCAACAATTTAATATCCGGAGCAGGGACTTCAACTGATGAATAAAGACGCAGAAGCCATCGATCAATTCTTGGCTTGGCTCATGCAACCAGACCCGGCTCATTTGTCGCCATCAGGGAAAGTTGCCAATCCTTTTCAGGATCTCCCTTGGGATATTGCTGATCAGGACTGGGCAGACTCCGGGGCTATGGATTTGCAGTCCGATATTGATCCGCTAGATTCGGAGGTTGAGGCCCTACAGGCTGAGCTGCCCGAATCGAGCGCTGTTTTGGTTGAGGACATCTCATCATTGGAACTTGGAGAAATACCTGCTGTGCAAGATCGTTTCCATGCCCTAATTAAGCGCCGACTTCGCGCTGAAATAGAACGAAATCCGCCGCTCTTCCCCTGGGAGTCGCGGCTGCTAGACTACGAAGCTGAACAAACCGACTGGGCTGCTTCCCCCTCGCTCTGGGGAACCCAACTGCAAGCCCTTAAACTGCCGGTCGCTCTGCCCGAAGCCCTGCTCCAGCAAATCTTTGCCGAATGCCGCAAGCTGGCCCACAGCTCCCTCAAGGAAGGCGTAAAGCTGGTGCGCGCTGTTGAAACCCTGTTTCCTGACGACCTATCTGCCCTGAACCAGTGGGCCGGGCAAGTGCTGCTCGAACCCGCTCGCAGCGCCGGTTCAACCCTGTCTCCCGAGAGCCTGCCCCAGTCCTATGAGCAGGCTAATCCCACCCAGCAAATGGTGCTGTCTCTGCTAACCGCGCAGCGGCTGCTGGAGGCCATGACCCTGAAGCTGTCTGTCGATCAGCGCCAGACCCAGCGCCAGTGGCAAACCGCTGTGGGTGAAGTCAATCTGACGGCTGATTTGCAGTCTGATGCCACGGGAGTCCGGGTGCAGGCCCAACTGCCAACCGCCGGACGGCTGCGGCTAAACGGTGAATCGAGTCGGGCTGCGGCTGCCTGCACCGGGCCAGACCTACTGACGGTTGAGCTAGGCCATCTAGAGCTGGGGAAAACCTACGCCCTGGAGGTCGAATTGGAAGCTGCCGATGCGCCGCTCGTATTCGCGGTGGTGATTGAAGACGACCTGTAATTCTGCCCGACTCAAGCTGAAAGCCTAGCTTAACGGCTTGGTTGACCAGGGTTCCCCCTCACACGCTTCGCGGTTGATTGACTCAACTGGCGAGAAAGGCCGCTCTGTTCTGACAAACTGCTTATTCTGGCGGCACTCGAAGGCGACAACTAACAGACGACTAACAGTTTTAGCGCTTCTGACGCGGTGCCGCACCTGAAGCTAGATAGCACAAGAGCTAGATAGCCCGCTTTAATCGAATCATCTCTGTGCAGCGGACGCTTCTCCATCGGGGCGTCCGTTGCCTGCTTTCTAGCCTGCCAGACTGGCTCTGGTGTAATTGGAGCCATCTTGAACTTGGGGCAAAATGGGTAGATTAGGAGAGCAATCCGGTTTTTAGTGGATTGAATCACATTGCTTTTGCCCTTTTCGCCGTCATGCCTAGCCCTGATCAACTCGACCTGCCTCCTGGCTCAACCCAACCTGGCTCAACCCAACCTGACCCAATCCAGCCATCTGCTGAATCCTCCTTAAAATCGCGCTGGCGGCGAACTTTCTCGACCGGAGCGCGACCCCAGCCAGAAGATTCGATTCCGCTGCGGGTTTTAGTTCAGGCTCTGGTGACAATTGGCATCGTAGCCACGGATTTTGCGGCGGCGGACAGTGCCGATCCGATTGGCGTCAGCGCTTGGGCCGTGCCGACCAGCCTTGTAGGAGCCTGGTGGAGCTATCGTCAGCGCCGTAAAGCCAATATTCCGACCAAATTTTGCATTGCCATCGCGATGCTGGTAGCGCTGGGCCTATTTTTTGCGCGACTCTGGGGCGAACGCAACGATACGCGGCTAGCGCTGGCCACGCTCTTGATTCACCTCCAGGTGTTTCACAGTTTTGACCTGCCGCGCTGCAAGGATTTGGGCTATTCGGTCGTGATTGGCCTGATTCTGTTGGGCGTTGCCGCCACCCTCAGCCAGACCCTGAGCTTTGCGCCCCTGCTGCTGCTGTTCTTTGCCCTTGCCGTGCCCGTGCTGGTGTTAGACTACCGCTCCCGGCTTGGCCTCAGTTCCCAAAGTTTTCGCCGCATCGGGTTAGATCTAGCCCCCAAGCGTCTGGGCTGGATTCTAGCAATAGTTTTGGGGCTGGGGCTGGCGGTATTTCTGCTGCTGCCGCGCTTTCCGGGCTACCAGATTCGGGCGTTTCCGGTGAGTGCGCCAATCCAGCTCCAGGAGCAGTTCAACAGCAGTACAGTGCTGAATCCAGGCTATGTCCGCGAAGGCGAAGGCAACGGCGGAGGGCAGGGAAATACCGCTGGCCTGAATCCCGTCACGGGGCCAGGGGAGCTAAACCAGGATTTTTACTACGGGTTTAACAGCAAAATCAACCAGAATCTGCGCGGTGCCCTCAAGCCGCGAGTGGTGATGCGGGTGCGCTCCCAGGCTCCAGGCTTCTGGCGGGTTCTGGCGTTTGACCGCTACACGGGCCAGGGTTGGGAAGTCTCGCGAAACGAAGAGGCCCAGGTGCAGAAATACGAGCGACCCCAGTGGTCGTTTCGGTTTAACCTGCCCTGGTCGGTGACGCTCAACCGGACGCGAGAGGTGATCCAGTCCTATACGGTGGTGTCCGATCTGCCGAACCTGATTCCGGCCCTCTACGAACCCAAGGAGCTGTATTTCCCGACCTATGAAATCGCCCTGGACAAAGAAGGCGGGCTGCGTTCACCCGTACCGCTGTCAGAAGGGCTGACCTATACGGTGATTTCAGAAGTCCCCTATCGCAATCGCACCCTGCTGAATCAGACCCAGTCGCGCCCGCCCAGCGCCATTCGGGATTTCTATCTACAGGTTCCGGAGACGATTGCCCAGCCGATTCGCCAGACCACCGAGGCGATTTTGGCCCGCTCTGCCAAACCCCTGACCACTCCCTACGAGACGGTCCTCTACTTGGCCCAATACCTCAAACAAAACTATCGCATCCAGCCAGAGCTGCCGTTCTTTGAGGCCAACCAGGACATCGCCACCGCATTTTTAGACCTCTACCAGGGCGGCTATCCCGACCACTTTGCCACAACTCTGACGGTGATGCTGCGCTCGATTGGCATCCCGGCTCGTTTGGCCATGGGCTTCAGTCCGGGTGAGTTCAACCCCCTGACTGGCTTCTATGTGGTGAAAAATACCGATGCCCACGCCATCACCGAAGTCTATTTCCACAAATACGGCTGGTTTAGCTTTGATCCGATTCCGGGCCATCCGCTTGTGCCACCTTCAATCGAGGAATCGAGCGCTTTTGGGGTGTTGCAACAGTTCTGGAACTGGGTGGCGGGCTGGCTGCCTTCTCCCCTGCGCGGTTTGCTCAGCCAAGTCTTTGGGCGGTTAGCTGCCGCTGTGGGCTGGCTGCTGGGCAGCCTGGTGGCTCTGTTTACCGGGGGCTGGCTGGGGCTGCTGGTCGGTTTGGGTCTGCTCACCGGGCTGGGCTTTCTGGGCTGGCTGGCCTGGAGCGCAGTGCAGTCCTGGCGCTATCGGCGCTGGTTGGCCAAGCTGCACCCAATGGAATCCCTCTACCAGCGAATGCTGCGGCTGCTGGCCGAGCGAGGCATAGCGAAACCGGCAGCCCAAACGCCGCTGGAGTTTGCCAGCCACTTTGCCAGCCACTTTGCTGTCCCCAATTGGGCTGTTGCGCAATCTGACGCCGGTATCACTGACGCCAGTATCAAAGCAGTTGAGCAGATTTCGACAGCCTATGTGGAATGGCGCTATGGCGGCCAGTCTCCCAATCTGGAGCAGTTAGCTCAGCAGCTCAGGCAGCTACGAATCCAGCCCAAAACTCAGCCCAAAACTCAGCCCAAAACTCAGTCCAGCAGCAACCGCCGAAAGGCCATGCGGTAGCGGTAGAGCGCCACGGGACGTGGATTGGTAAGCGCAGTGCCATCCAGGGTTTTGAAATAGTCGGCGTCTTGAGGCGACAGATAAATTGCCGTAATCTGGTCGGCCAGAATTTCGGGGCTCGGCTCAGCCGAGCTGGCTGCATCGGGTGAGACATGGCGGTAGAGCGTGGTGTTTTCGACCTCGTTGAAGTAGAGTTGGGGCGTCCCGCGAAACTCCTGCTGGAAAAATTCGCTGGTGATGAACTGACCGGAATCGGGCGCTTCCGTCACCCGTCCCGTCACCGTAGAAACCAGCTGC
>JBJTUI010000537.1:0-2554 GCA_046080625.1 Elainella sp.
GGCCAGCTATTTCCTGAATGTGGTGGGTCTGAGCGAATTTGCCCAACTGCTGCCCCAACAGCTTTCGGGCGGCATGAAACAGCGGGTGGCGATTGCCCGCGCCCTCGCTTCAGAACCCAGAATCCTCTTGCTCGACGAACCGTTTGGGGCACTCGATATCCACACCAAAGAATCAATGCATGAATTCATGCTGAATCTGTGGCAGAACACAAACCTGACCATTTTCATGATCACCCACGATGTCGAAGAAGCCGTCTTTCTCTCCAACCGAATTTTCGCCCTCGGCTCCCGTCCCGGCACCGTGCGGCGAGTAATCAACATCAACTTGCCCGACCGCAGCTCCGCGATCAAACGTCACGCCAGCTTTCACGACTACCGCGACGAGCTGATGGATCTGCTGCGCCAGCATGGGCGGGAGGGGGTGTTGGTTTAGGGCATGGGGAGATGGGGGAGATGGGGGAGATGAGGAGATAGGAAATTAGGGCGTGAGCTGAATTGTTAGGGAGCGGTGCTGGTGGGCGTGGGGGGGCAGCAGGGCGGCGGTGTGGTTGCGGACTGCTGCTTCCAGGTCGTAGGGCAGGGTGGTGCAGGGTTCCATCACCAGCACGTAGTGGTCGTGCCAGCCGCCGTAGCTCTGGAATAGCCAGACGTAGGGGAAGTCGGCGGTGTCAAATTGCATTTGTAGGCTATTGCCCTGGGGATCGCGAATGCCGCAGCTGCCGCTGGTCAGATTCAGGGCGTAGTAGAATTCCTGGAGCTGGGAGATGCGGGGCGGAATGGGGCGCAGGTCTACCGCAGAGCCATCGGCGGCCAGAGCCTGGGGAAACGGGGTGATCTGGTCGCGGCCAATGATTTTACTGAAGTCCAGGGTGACGGGCTGGATCTGGCAATCGGGCAGGTCGATCTGGTCGCCCTCCTGAATCGCCAGGGCCGCATGTAGCTTCAGCAGAAACGGAATCACGGTAGCCGAATGGTTTTGCAGGTGGTATTCGATCTGCACTGCTGGCTGGCTAGCCGCCAGGCGGATGGTTTTCTCGACCGTCACGGGCACCGTCTGGCAATCGTAGCGCAGCGTGACTTCCAGGGGCGACTGCTGTTTAACCTGCCAGGGCTGGGACCAGAGTTCGCCGTGGTCTACCAGGCTGCGGCCCTCAAAGGTTTGGGCCATGTCGTTGGGGAAAACTTCGTCCCAGCCGCCCTGCCAGTGGTCGTCAAATCCGGTCCCGATCTCCAGTTCTCGGGTTGCGGTCGGGTCAGTGGTCGGGTCAGCGGTTAGGTCATAGGTGGGGGGATGCCAAACCCAGTCGCGCCCCGATGGCAGATGGAGGAACTGGTCAATCCGTCCGCCCAGGTCGGGCCGCAGCCGCAGCCGCAGGGTGGCGTTCTCCAGAGTGATTGGGGTTTGGAGTTGATTGACCTGGGATTGCTCTGGCTGCTGTCGGTCTTTTGCCGTTACCAAATCTTTTGTCCTCAAAAGTCGTCCATTTAACCGTTACCCCGGATGTTCTGGTTCTGTCACTCCTGCCCAGGGTAGAGAAACCCTGTAGTCACAGGAGGTTGGGTCAGGGGGCAGTCGCTTAGATCGGGGTTAACTAGCGCGACCCGCTGGGAGCACAGCCGTTTACTTATTCCCAGCGCAGATTTATTCTGGGAAAGTCCCCATCTTGCTGCAATCTATGGACTTATCGAACTCCAACACTGCTAAAAATCTGGCCGATGCCTTTGCCGGTGAATCGATGGCAAACCGCAAATATCTCTTCTTCGCCGACGTGGCCCGCAAGCTCGGGATGATGGATCTGGCCAAGCTGTTTCGCGACACGGCCAACCAGGAAACCGAGCACGCCTTTGCCCATTTTCGCCTGCTGCACCCGGAACTCGTGGTTGAGGATGGGGCGGCCCTGAGCGATGCCGAAAAGCAGGCTTTGGCGGCCCGCTGTCTGGAGCTGGCGATTGAAGGGGAGACCTACGAATATCAAACCATGTACCCCAGCTTTGCCGAGCAGGCTCGGGCCGACCGGGACAGCGGTGCGGCGGCTGAATTTGCCGGACAGGAAGCCGAATCGCGTGAACATGCCGCGATCTTCCGACAGGCGGCCCACCGGTTTGGCCTGCTGACCCACATCGAAAACCACCATGCCCAGCAGTACACCGAAGCGCTCCAGGCTCTCAGTGGCACTGTGCCCCAGGTCAAGGCGGCTGGGGCCGACCCGGCCACCCAGAAATGGATGTGTTTACAGTGCGCCATGATCTACGACCCGGTGACGGGCGACCCGGATTCGGGCATTGCCCCCGGCACGCCGTTTGAAGCGATTCCCGAGGACTGGTCTTGTCCGATCTGCGGCGCGACGAAGAAATCCTTCGTGCCCTACGCCGAGTTCGTTGCGGCCTAGTCCCGGTGGCGGCACAGGAGCGCAACAGTCAGACACCCCCAGCGAAGCTGGTGGCTTGATGAATGTGACCGCCCCAAGGGCGGATGGCTTTCGCTGAAGGTATCTGTGGGTTAATTAAAACCGTCCACTTTGGTCAGATGCTTCTTGCTCACGAATATAGCGGC
>JBJTUI010000538.1:0-3829 GCA_046080625.1 Elainella sp.
GCCGCTATATTCGTGAGCAAGAAGCATCTGACCAAAGTGGACGGTTTTAATTAACCCACAGATACCTTCAGCGAAAGCCATCCGCCCTTGGGGCGGTCACATTCATCAAGCCACCAGCTTCGCTGGGGGTGTCTGACTGTAGAATGGGCAAAATCTGGCCAGCTTCTGAGGAGCGATCCAGACCCATTCGGCAGGGTGAGGAGATGCTGTTAGACAAGGATAATCATGTTTTTTACTCCAGCGTAGTTCTGGAATATGTTGTTCCCAATCAGCAAAACGAAGCGTTCCAGCGCTGGTATGGGGCTTTGATTCGCACGGCTGAAGCCCAAGCGGGATTTTTGCGGGCCGATCCCTGTCCGCCGTTGTTCTGTGTGGGTGATGTAGTGAAATGGTATTCGATTGTCCATTTTGATACGCCAGCCCATCTCAACCAGTGGCTTAACTCACCGGACTGGAAAATCATGCTGGAATCGGGACAGGAGATCCTGAAGGCTTACAAGTTCAAATCCTTTACCACCGGTCTGGAAGGCTGGTTTGCCAGCGGGGCAAGTTCGGGGTCACTGGGGCCGCCTAGCTGGAAGCAAATTCTGTCGGTGGTGCTGGGTCTATATCCCACCATCCTGATCCAGGGCCTGATCTTCTCGGCTCTGGGAATCATGCAGGACTGGCCCCAGACGGTTTCGCTGCTGATCAACAACCTGATCACCTCCTCTGCCCTGACCTGGCTGGTGATGCCGCAAATTTCCCGCCTGCTGCGGTTCTGGCTGCAACCTGCCTATCGCAACGCTCCACTCCGAACTAACCTGATCGGCGCAGCCCTGGTTTTGACAGCCCTCGGCATGATGGTGATCGTTTTTCATCAGATCCAGTCCTCCCTGGGCAGCTAAGCAGCTGGGTTTGATTCAACCCAAGCTGGGGTAAGAAAAATTTAGGGTTTGCAGCACCAGATTGGCTCTGCTGCGGTGCCTGGTCAGGTAACTTCTTTCAATTGACATAGCCGCTGTTCTCGATTTGCCTGTACAGTTTCCCTGTACGCTCGCGCATGGGTCGAGGAAGCCTATGAATCGAATTTGGGCTGAACTGTCACAAAATTGGCCCTGGCTGGCCCTGCTGGTCTTTGTCCCCCTCACTTTTTTGACCAAACAGTGGCAGTGGGACGACACGGTTGTGTTTGCCTGCTCGGCCCTGGCAATTGTGCCCCTATCGATCTGGCTGAGCAACGCCACTGAGAAAATCGCCGAGGTGACGGGGCCGGTAGTGGGCGGGCTGATCAACGCCGGATTTGGCAGCGCCACAGTGCTGATTCTGGCCCTGGCGGCCCTGCGAGCCGGGCTGATTGACATTGTTGAGGCAATGGTGACGGGCAGTATTTTGACGGCCCTGCTGGTGCTGTTGGGGCTGGCTATGCTGACTGGCGGCCTGCGCTATAAAGAGCAAACCTTCAAACCGATTGTGGCCCAGGTCAGCGGTACCACCATGACCCTGGCCGTCGTTGCCCTTTCCCTGCCCACTACCCTGATCGCCACCACCCAGATCGAGGACGGGGCCGCGATTCGCCAGATCTCGGTCATCGTGTCGGGCCTGCTGATCGTGGTCTATGCCCTGAACCTGCTGTTCTCGCTCAAAACCCACCGCTACCTCTATATCCTGCCCGCCGAAGCAGACGAACAGCCTCAGCCGGACAAGGGCTCGCTTGTCGCAAATCAGGCCAAAGCTGGGGTCAACCTCTGGTTCTGGATCGGAGTCCTGCTGGTAGCGACGGTGGGCATCGCGGCGGTGTCGGAACTGTTTGTCGATCTGGTCGAGCAGGAAACCCAGGCCCTGGGCCTCACTCCCTATTTCACGGGCGTGATTCTGCTGCCGCTGCTCAGCGATGTGGCCAGCTGTCTGATTGTGGTGCGGCTGGCCCTGAAAAACCAGATGAACCTGACCGTCGCCACCATTACGGGCGATAGTCTGATTGTGATGCTGTTTGTGGCTCCTGTGCTGGTGCTGGTGGGGCAGGCGCTTGGGCAGCCGATTGATCTGAATTTCGATTCGTTTGAGGTGATTGCGATCGCGATTGCGGTGACGGTGGCGAACCTGATCAGCTTTAGCGGACGCTCTAACTGGCTGGATGGCTCGCTGCTGCTGGCTACCTATATTGTGCTGGGTGTGGCTTTCTACTATCATCCGGCCTAGTGCAGCAAAACAAAGTTTTGAAAGGGGTAAAGCTCGGGGCTAAAGCCCCCAACCCCCTGTTACAAAGGTGAAGAGCTAAAAGGCAAGAGGTAAAGGGCGCTATGAATGCTGCATGGGGTTTCCGGTTGAGACAGTCGCTGACTCTCGCCCTGCTGCTGATTGGTCTGCTGATCTGGGATTGGTCGGGCCTGTTCTATTCCGCCGATTTCGCAGCCGATTTTGCCTCCCGTCAGACAGCCCAGGCCGCCGGTTTATCCCAGCCAGACACGCCGATTGCCGTCCGCACCACCGCCGATGGGGGGCCAGGATCGCTGCGCTGGGCTATTCAGCAGGCCAACCGGCAGCCCGGCCCCGACCAGATTGATCTGAGCCAGGTGCGGGGTACGATTCGCCTCCAGAGCAGCCTGCCCCCGATCACCGATGATCTGCGTCTGGTCGGCAACGGCGACGATGTGATTAGCGGCGGCCATCAGCAGCGCGTGTTGACGGTGGCGCGGGGTCAGGTGACGCTAGCAAATCTGACGATTGCCGACGGGCGGGCCGAACAGGGGGGTGGTCTGCTAATCACCAGCGGTTCGGTTCGTCTAGAACAGCTGCGCCTGATCGACAATTGGGCCATAGGGCAGGGCGAGACGACGGCCCCAGCCGAGCCCTTGGACCGCCAGACCGATCGCGGGGCTAATCGCGGGGCTAATCACGGGGCTAATCACGGGGCTAATCATTGGGCCACCGATCTCCAGACCCGCATCCAGGCCGATAAAAATAATCTGGATGTGAACCGGGGCGGAATTGTCGGGGTCAACGGCATCAGCCTGCCCAACCTGGACGGCCTGGACCTGGAGCCAGACGGTATCCGAATCGACGGCAGCCAGGGGAAATATCGGGCCAACCGGGGTGCGGTAGCTGGCGTCAGCGGCATCGGCATTGGCGGCATCGGCAGCCTGACTTTTGCTGGCGGCGGCGGCATCGGCGGGATTGGCAACGCGGGCAACGGCGGGATTGGCGGTCAGGGCGGTGACTCGGGCGGTGACGGTGGCAACGGCGGCAATGGCGGCGACGGCGGAACTGGACTGTTTCACAGCTTCAACGTCTGGGACAACCAGGGCGGGATTGGGGCAGCGGTGTTCAGCGGCGGCAGCGGCTTTGGGGGCATCGGCAACGCGGGCAACGGCGGCCAGGGCGGAGATGCAAAAGCGCCGACGGCAAGCGGGGGCGACGGGGGAAATGGCGGCGACGGGGGCGACGGACGATTTGGCGAGGGGAGACAGGCACCGGCACAGTCGGCCCGGATGCGGCTGGCGGGAATGGGACGCACAACAATTCAAGAAACCGGTCAAGAAACTGCTCAAGCAACCGCCGGAGCGGCCAGCAGCGGCAGGGGTGGGGCGATCTATATTCAAGCCGGGGAACTGGAGCTGAGTGACACGACGTTCAGGGGCAATCGGGCCGTGGGGCAGGGGCCAGCGGGCGGTAAGGGCGGTGCTCTATTTGTAGGGAATGGCGCAAAGGTCACGGTTTTGGGATCGCTACCGTCGTTTCAGGGTAACCTGGCCTCCCAGGCTGCCGATCTGCCCCTAGACAACCCCGACTTCTATGGGGCAATCGAGCTGCGGTAGCCGGATGCCAGCCGCTGGGTTTGCGATAATAA
>JBJTUI010000539.1:0-3900 GCA_046080625.1 Elainella sp.
CACGGGCAGGGGCGCAGGCAGCAAATCTTCTGGCGGCGGCAGGGTAGGCAGGGGCTGGTCGGGCAGATTGGGTTCGGGAATCCGGACAGGCGGAATTAGCGGCGGGCCGGACGGGTTGGCGGGGCGCTCGATCTGGGCTAAGGAGTCTTGTAAAAATAACCTGAGCAGGCAAGGGGCTTAAGCCCCTTGTTCAAGCCAGTAGACCGATCCAGGTGATCAACTTATTCGTACAAGCTGCCTAAAGAGGCCGGTGGAGTTGTCTTGAGGACGGCTTCAGAATTCCCGGATGAAGGAGTCTGGCCAATTGACGCGACTGCCAGAGAAGCGCTGGAGTACGCAAGGGTGAACAGTCCAGCGGCGGAAAATAGCCCCAGAAACAGGAAAGCTCGACTACTCATGACAGGATACCGACTCAAATGCCGGAACTGGAGAATTGGTTGGGCCTGCCGCCACCATTTCGACGCTCCCGTCCGAATGCTTGACCCAGCCCTGGGCTTCGATGATCTGCTCAGGCGGATCGGCGGGCAAACTGGCCGCGACGTTGTTAGCTGCAACTTCTGTAGGCGTATACCACTCCGCCGCGATTTCCTGACTCCCAAGCGGATCGGTAGGCGTAGCAGGAAGACCGCTCCGGCCTGTTCTGACAAAACTACCCTGTTCCTCGGGATTCGCATCAGCCGGACAGGTTTGGGCAAGCTGTTGAGAGGCATCGACAACGGTTGTCGAGAGTTCGACTAGACCTTGAGCTGGGTCAAGATTTGGGGTGTTGATCTCGACAGTTCCACTCAATTGAGGCGCTGTTTGAGAAACCGCAGTAATGCTACTGGGAATTTGACTGAGATCAACGTCTGTTGTTCCATAGAACTCTTCTAGTTGCTCCCTATCAAAGGGCTGAATACCCAACACCGAGTCAGCATTGATTGTGACTTGCCCACCCCGACCTTCACCTGCGCTAGCAGTGATGTAACTGCGCTCTGAAGGAATAGCCACAAGGAGGCCAGTGTTAATATCAATATTGCCACCCGAACCTCCATCAGCAAAGGCTGAAATTCGACTACCCCGTCGCAGTGTTAGAGCACCAGAACTATCGATCTCAATGCTGCCTCCATCTCCAACACCATCTGTGTTGATTTGCCCTTCATCTAAGCGAATGTTTTGCGATCGGATCGCTATATCACCTGCTTCTCCCTGACCTAGATTGCTAGAGAAAATTGCTGATGGATTCTCTTGCTGATCACGACCTCTACCTGATAGTACCAAACCATCAGCAACTATAATTCGCACATTGCCTGCCCTCCCTTGTCCAGCAGGTTTTCCATCTTCTTCACCAAATACCAAAGTCTGAACTTGAGAACCATTTAGGAGGAAAAGAGAATCTGCGCTGACTCTAACATTCCCTCCGTTGCCAACTGCCCCTGACTCTACTCTACTCAAAAGACCAGCATAGTCCAGTTGAGCGACCTGTCTGGCAGTAACCTCAACATCTCCAGCATTCCCTCGACCAGAAGTGCTAGAGTTAAAAATAGAACCATTCTGCATCAAGAGGGTATCTGTTTGAACATCAATATTACCTGCTCTGCCAGTTGCGCCTGCTCCCAACCTACTAGATACAATGTTCGGTAGATCGTTTCTGTCCTGCTCAGCAAGTGTCAAAGTATCATTCACTCTGAGCACAATATCACCTGCTCGTCCTTGTCCATTCTCTCCTACTGAAGTCAAGATTTGAGAACCACGACGAAGAGAGGCTGAATCAGCAAGGACTCTGACATTTCCACCATTGCCAACAGCTTCTGAATTAACCGTACTGAAGATAGCTGCATCATCTAGTTGAATCCTTCCTGCTCTGACTGTGACGTTTCCTGCTCCTCCTGTTGCACCTGATTCCAAACTACTGTCTAATCGACTGAACACTCCTGCTCGATTGCGTCCAGTAAGGAATAGATCATCATCGACAGTGATCAAAATATCGCCTGCCTGTCCGCGTCCAGCAGGTTGCCCCTCATCGTCTGCTTGACGCACTGCTGTTTGTACCCCAGAGCCGTTGAGTAGAGACATGGAGCCAGCACGGATAGTCACATCACCACCATCACCAGTTCCTCCAGCGTTAACTCTACTAAAAATATCCGCGTTGTTTGTCTGCAATGCTCCATCAACAACAATGACGACATTTCCAGCATCGCCCTGACCAGAAGTGCTGGAGTTCAGCTCTGTCCCCTCCTGCATCGAGAGTGTTCCTGTTCGGATGTCAATATTACCTCCTCTTCCTGTAGATCCACTTCCCAGGCTACTGTTAATTAGACTAGGTCTAGTTGCACTATTTCTGCCAGCTAAAGTCAGAGCATTATTAATCCTGAGAACAATGTCTCCTGCCTGTCCCTGTCCTGCTCTTTGATTACCTTCCGCTTCAAGTACCCTTGTTTGAATCTGAGAGCCATTTAGTAAAGACAATGAATCGGCAGCAACTGTAATATTTCCCCCATTGCCGACCGCTCCTCGTGCAACATTACTAAAGATGTTTGCATTGTTGCCTAAATTAATTGCTCCTGTGGCTGTGACAGTTACATTACCTGCATTACCCTGACCAGAAGTGCTGGAACTGAGTATCGTCTCATTCTGCATGGAGAGCGTGCCTGTGCGGATGTCAATATTGCCTGCATTCCCGACAGCTTCAGAGTCAACCGTACTGAAGATAGCTGCATCGTCTAGTTGAATCCTTCCTGCTCTGACTGTGACGTTCCCTGCTCCTCCTGTTGCACCTGATTCCAAACTACTGTCTAGCCGACTGGAGACTCCTGCTTGATTGCGTCCAGCAAGAAGCAGACCATCATCAACCGCAATCAAAATATCGCCTGCCTGTCCTCGTCCAGCAGGTTGCCCCTCATCGTTTGCTGGACGCACTGCTGTCTGAACCCATGAGCCGTTAAGTAGAGACATAGAACCAGCATGAACGGTGACATCACCTCCATCACCAACAGCACCAGCCTCAACCCTGCTGAAGATATCAGCATTGTCCAGTTGAGCTACTTCATTGACTGTAACCTCAACGTTCCCTGCATTGCCTTGACCAGAAGTACTTGAGTTGAGTCGTGTTCCACTCTGCATGGAAAGCGCACCCGTGCGGATGTCAATGTTGCCTGCTCGCCCGACTGAACCTGTTCCCAGACTACTGAAAAGCGAGCTTGGAACCCTGTTTCTGTCTTGCCCAACCAACTCCGTCACGCCATTAATCCTCAGAGTAATATCTCCTGCTTGTCCTTGCGTGCCTAGAACAGAAGTGCTGAGTTGTGAGCCATTACTAAGGGAAAGAGAGTCAGCAGTGACAGTGACAGTGCCACCATTGCCAAATGCTCTAGATTGGACTTCGCTAAAGATACCAGCATCATCTAATCGAATGCTGCCTGCTCTGACTGTGACATTCCCTGCTCCTCCAGTTGCCCCTGATTCCAGGCTACTATTGAGTGCGCTGAATCTATCGCTTTGGTTTCTTCCTGCTAGAGTCAGGTCATTATCAACAGCAATGTCAATATTGCCTGCTTGTCCTCGTCCGGCAGGCTGACCATTTGCCGCTTGACTTATTGTGGTTTGAATTCTTGCTCCGTTCAGTAGAGATAAAGAATCAGCGACGACGATGACATTACCACTGTTGCCAGTTGCACCAGCCTCAATCAGATTTAACAGCTCGCTATTCTGCATTTGTACAGAACTAGTGGCATCAATTCTAATATCATTCACCTGACTGTCAACAAACCCTCCACCTGTTCTATAGCGATTATCAGTCTTGTTCAGTACAGTAGCAGCAGTGTGTAAACCAGCCTAAGAAATCCTCTTTTGTCACTTCTATGAACGCCGTCTCTAATGCCTTGAGTAAATCAGGATAGGTTCTTGCACCAATACGACGGA
>JBJTUI010000540.1:0-7979 GCA_046080625.1 Elainella sp.
TTGCAGCTTGGCAAACGGTTCGCACAGATTTGAATTGTCGTCAACAGAAGCGCAATCAACAACGGTATTTCCGTCGATCCCCTGCCACTTATCTCGCCAATTTGGAGCAGAAGTTCCTCCAGCTAGCTTTGCCGCCCTAGAAAAAAACAGCCCTGTGGGAATTTCCCGGCAGGACTGTCCAGTTAACGTTCAATCACAGGTTAAAACAGTCACGGTTCAAAACAGTCTGATGGTAGCTGCAATCTATAGCCGCAATCTATTGAGTTAGCATTGCGTCAAAGTTGACCTAGCGCTAGCTAGCGGTTTTGTTGCGCCGACGCAGGTTCAGCAGACCGGCTGCGCCCAAGCCGATCAGCGCGGCAGTGGTGGCCGGTTCAGGTACGCTGGTCAGGGCATCGACGTTGGCCTTACCGATGTCAACCACAAAAATGGCATCGTTAAAGTCGCGGTCAGACCATTCGTTCCAACGGCCTGTCACAGGATCTTGGCCGCTGGCGTACAGGTCTCCATACAGATCTTCAAAGCCCAACATCAGGTAGCGGTCAAAGGCGTAGGCCACCACATGCTGGAGACGATCGGCGTTGAAGGAGGTTTGGGTGCCGAAAATATTGGCCCCATTGCCCCGGTTCAGACCATCGGCCCGCAGCCAGAAGTCGAGCTGGGTGCCTGCTGCAAAGTTGCCCAGTTTAACGCTATCACCCAAGTTAAGGGCATCACCGCCCCAGTTGCCAATTGCTTCAGCCGAAGAGATATCGTTGAAGATCAGCCCGGATTGTTTGGTGGTGCCGTTGGTTGCCTCGTAGGCCAGCTGGTTGCGGTAGCCAGCTCCCTCGTTGATGAAGTAGGCCGAGACTTCGTGGGCGTATTTGAGTTTGAGCTTGCTGGGGTCGAGGAGAAACAGTCCGCTGTTGGTCAGCGCCAGCCGCTCGGCCTGCACAAACTTCTGAAACGGTGCATCGTCGAAGCCCGTTTCGGCTTTGCTTTTAATTGCGGATTGGGTCCAGGTGTTGTCCCAGGAGAATGCTGCGGCAGGAGCAGCTTGAGCGAACGCACCGGCAGCAGCTACCGCTACGGTGAACAGTCCTGTTAAGAACGTAGTTTTCATGATCAGAATCGGATGGTTTAAGAAAATAGGTCAGATCAAGACGCACTCACATGCGTAGCTTCGGTTACATCCTAACCTCGACCGGTTGAAGGTATAGAGCCGCGCTCTTTTTTTAGCAAAACCTTCAAAAACGCCAGTTCTGCCGAAAAATATACGGAGAATCAGTTTTGGATATCTGCGTGTTTCCGTCTAGGTACTATTAGGCGAGGTAAGCTATTATCAGTTAGATATGAGTAATATTACTTGAGATCTGGAACGCTGAAGGGAATCCGACGGATAGGGTGCCGTTGGGGCTACGAAGGACTGGGTTAATTTACCGAGAAGGTCTGAGCGGTTGGGTTTGATGAAACCGGCTGTAGTCCAGATAGCGGTATCCGTCCGAGCTGTCGTAGAAGATATCGACGAGGCTGTGGTTCCAGAGAATTTCGGCTGCCGTGTAGGTATAGCGCGCGTGAATGGGCTGCACGACGGTTTCATCGACGCCACTCAGCGACACAACCAGGGCGGTTTGGGTTGCTATCATGCTCTCTGGAGTCATGGTGTAGAGCGGACTGTCGGGACCAATCGGGTGCATGATCGTCCAGCTGAGGCTGAAGCTGGGTGTGTTTTGCCGCAGCAGGTTCAAATTATAGAAGCGTCGCATGGTTTGGCCCTCATGGCTCGTTTCATCGCGCATCAGGTAAACCTGGATCTGAGCCTCCAGGATTTGATTGCGGCGTTGGTTAGCCGTGCGAAACATCAGCGTCGGCACAGAATTGTAGGGAGCAATCACGGCAAACTGGCTAAACAGAACCCGAGCCGTGGGTCGCGAAAACCGGGCAAAGGCCAGACCGGTGATCACGGCTATGCTCATCAGGCTAACCAGAGCTTCCAACGTGACAATGGCGTTGGTATAGAGCGTTTGGGGATACATGGCCCCATAGCCAATAGAAGCCAGCGTCTGCACACTGAAGAAGAAAGCATCAGTGAACGAACCAGACGTAGCGTTGGCAATACCACCCGGCTGTAGTAAGTAGAGCAGCGCGAACAGAGCGTTAATCGCCAGGTAGACGAAGATAATAATCGTTAGGAAGCCAAACCAGGGCACCATCAGCATCAGATGGTAGGGATCGCGCCAGTGACTATACCAGGTGCCCATGCCCAATACCTGAAAGCGACCATTGCCAAATTTGATCTGAACCAACGAACGGTTTGAACGAACGGGGATCTGTTTCATTGAAAGGTTGGGGATCAGAGCAGTTGGAGTCAGAGCAGATGATGAGTAGGCCAGGTCGGGATTGGGGCGGCCTAAAAGAAATAGCTGGTTGATACAAATAGCAATGGATTTTAAACCCTTAGCAGCTAGACAAAGTGAATCGGTAGACGAATTTGGAAGCGCGTTTGGCCCGGTTCCGAGAAGACGCGCAGGTCGCCCTGATGCTGTTCGACTACGACGCGGTAGGCGATGTGCAGTCCTAGCCCGGTGCCCTGGCCGACGCCCTTGGTGGTGAAGAACGGTTCAAAGATCTGGGAGCGAATTTCGGCTGGAATGCCGGGGCCATTGTCGCAGATTTCTACCAGGACCGACTCTGGCTCACAGCGGGTCTGGATGCGGATCGTCGGCGATGCTTCAGATGTGGTTAAAAATTTCTCGTTGAGCGCATCTATGGCGTTATCGA
This sequence comes from Elainella sp., assembly GCA_046080625.1. Classification (GTDB taxonomy): domain Bacteria; phylum Cyanobacteriota; class Cyanobacteriia; order Elainellales; family Elainellaceae; genus Elainella. The sequence continues at coordinate 2,764 of JBJTUI010000540.1, forward strand.
TCAAATTAGTCCAGACCTGGTTCAATTCACTGCCGTAGACAGTGACGCGGGGCAGCTGCCGATCGTAGTCGCGCACCAGGGTAATGCCCTGTTTGAGGATGCCCTGTTTGAGCTTGTGGCCCAAAATCATCAGAGTGCTCTCGATCCCTTCATGGACATCAATTTCTTGCAGCGGCGCTTGATCCATGTAGGAATAGTCTTTGATGGCCTTGACCAGTTCACAGATGCGTTCCGTAGCGTGGTCTAACTCGTTCAACAAACCCAGGCCGGTCAGGCTTGCTTCCAGCCAGATCAGAATCGAGCTGAACACAGGACCAGGAAACTGGGCCGCAACCTGCTCTAGCCAATCGATGTCTAGATCGGCAGTCACCAGCGTTGGGGCAAGCTTCCAGCAGTCGGCGATACCACGGGCCTGGAGCCAGGCAGCCACGGCATCTTCTCGGTCGCTCTGGGTGAGCGGGTCGAGCTGGAGCACGGGACGCTGGCTCACCTCCTGACGCAGTTCGGCCAGATAGCGCTGTTGGGCCGGGGTGAGACAGCCGAACTCAAGCGCCGCCGTCTGGACGGTTTGGGTGGTTTCCCATAGTTGCTGAGTAGAGCGCTGGGCCGCTGCTGCCGGGTTGTTGAGTTCATGGGCCAAACCCGCCGCCAGGGTGCCTAGAGCCACCATCTTCTCGCGGTGCTGGGAGAGGGACTGCACCGCCTGCATCCGTTTGGCCATGGTGCTGAGAATCGTGGTGGTGACGCAGGGACAAACCGACAGCATTTCCCAGAACGGCTGCACGCCCAGTTCAAACACATGGCTGGGGCGCACGGCCTGTCCGCTGGCCCAAAAGTGAGTTTCGCCGGTCAGCACCGGCAGTTCGCCAAACAGGGTGTTGTCGCTGTAGGTGGCCAGCAGCACTTCCTGGTTGCGCTCATGTTTGAGAATGCGCACCTCGCCTTCCAGCAGCACAAACACGTGGTCTGCCAGATCGCCTGGATGTCGGTGCACCTGACCCGGTTCTAACCAGACATCGCGACCCTGCTCCAACAGCCACTGCAAGCGCTCGTCCGGCAGTTTAGCAAATAGGGGCACCTGCCGCAGCCGCTCCGTCGTCAGGGCTGGTGGGTTGGTCTGGGGTTGGGGCGGGGGAACTGGATCGGATTCAAGCTTAGACAAACGCATAGGTTAACCTGCTCGCCGTAGATTTTCTGCCATAGATTTTTCTGCTAGCTGCGCCAGAAGGGCACGCTAGTCAAATTCGGTCGGCCAGTCGAGATGCTGGGCATGCTCGTAGAGCCGCAGGATTTGGGCAGGCACGACCCGGCTGAGGGAGAGTTCGGGAAGCTGATCCACTGGAAAAAACTCGACTGCGTCAGTTTCGATGCTGGGTTTAGCTGCGCCGCCCGTCAGCTCGCAGAGGAAAAACAGCTTGTAGGAATGGAAGATCAGGGGCGGGTGGGGGTGTTTATTGCGGTCGTAGACGGCGGCCAGTTTGAGAATGCGGGCCTCGTAGCCCGACTCTTCGTAGATTTCGCGCAGCACGGCTTCACCCGGCGATTCGCCGACATCGATCCAGCCACCCGGCAGGGTCCATTTCTGGTCTTCTCGCTCCAGCACCAGCAGCACCTTGCCGTCCTGGAAGATCGCTCCGCGCGTATCGATTTTGGGCGTGGCGTAGCCGGTTTGCTGGGCGAACAGGTCTTTCACGTAGAGCGGATCAGCATCGGTGTAGCTGGCCATGATTTCGCTGGCGATGGCCAGGATTTGCTTAAACCGTTCGACATCGTAGGGGTTTTCGGTAAAGGTGAGGCCGTTTTGGGCAATCGCCTGGAGCTGTTGGGCCCAGTCCAGCCATTCCAGACCGGCGCGAGGATGGGTTGAGTTCATGGTGGGGAGCTAAAGAGGAGAACAGTCTACGGTGCAGGCGGGCTCGGTGCGGTGAATCGGCAGGGAAACTGTGAACTGGGTCTGGCCCGGCTGGGAGGCCACCTGGATATCGCCCTGATGGCGCTGGACGACGATCCGCCGCACGATGTCGAGCCCCAGCCCCGAACCCTCGCCCACGCCCTTGGTGGTAAAAAACGGCTCGAAAATTTGGGATTGCACCTCCGCCGGAATTCCCGTGCCGTTGTCGCTGATTTTGACAAGTACCGAGTCGGCCTGCTGGCTGGTGTGAATCCGAATTGTGGGCGTAAAGGCGGCATCGGCCTGTTTGACTGCCGTTTTGAGGGCATGGGCAGCGTTGTCGATCAGGTTGGTCCAGACCTGGTTTAGCTCGCTGCCGTAGGCCGGGATTTTGGGCAGTTGGGCAGCGTAGTCCCGCTCTATTGTGATGCCGTATTTTAGCTTGTGGTTGAGGATGGTCAGGGTATTCTCGATGCCCTCATGCACATCCACCTCCTGGAGGGGAGCCTGATCCATGTAGGAATAGGACTTGATCGCCTTGACCAGCTGAGAGATCCGGGTGGTGCTGAACTCGATTTCTTTGACTAAACCGGTCAGGGTGAGGGTTTCCGAGAGCCAGTTGAGGGCTTCCGAGAGGGCGGCAGGGTCGAGCTGGGCGGCCAGTTCGTCGAGGCGGTCGCTGTCCAGCCCGCCCCCAACCAGCACCGGGGCCAGCTTCCAGCCGTTGCTGATGGCGTGATCCTCCAGCCATTCGGTCAGCTGCTCTTCTTGGTCGCTCTGGGTGAGCGGGTCGAGGCGAATCCCCTGAGCGCTATGGGCCACGGCCTCGGCCTGGATTTGCAGGATCAGCTGGCGCTGGCCCTCTGGAAACAGCTCGTCGCAGAGCTTCAGCAGGCGCGTCTGGATCGAGCCAATCGACTCGCGCAAGAGCTTGGCGGCCCGTTGCCCTGCCGCCGCCGGATTGTTCAGCTCGTGGGCCAGCCCCGCCGAGAGGCGACCCAGGGCAGCCAGCTTCTCCTGTTGACGCAGCATGATTTCGGTTTCGCGGGCTCGTCCAGACATGGCGGCCAAAATCACGGCGGCTCCTTCGGAATATTCGGCCAGGGATCGCTTAAAGGCCGCTGGAGCAATCGCCAGCACCCGGCTCTCGCCCACGGCCTGCCCGGTGGCGGCAGAGGGTTTGCCCACCATCAGGCCAATGTCGCCCGTGAACTCGCCCGGAGCCAGAACCGCCAGCAGCTTCTCGGTGCTGCCGATTTGCTTGGTGATTTTCAGCTCTCCAGCCAGCAGCACGTAAAAGTGGTAGGTGGGGTCTCCCTCCCGAAAAATCACCTGATCGGGGCTGAGGGCGATCTCTTCGCCGTGGGGCTTGAGGTGGGCCAGGGCTTCCTCGGACAGCTTGGGCGACAGGACTTCTCCCATGGCTGCCTCCTAGACCTTGCTGAGGGAGCGGTGGATGAACTGCACCGCAATTGCGCCTTCGCCCACCCCTGAAGCTACCCGCTTGACCGAGCCATAGCGGACGTCGCCCGCCACAAAAATTCCGGGCACGCTGGCCTCCAGCAAAAACGGGTCGCGGTCTAGCGTCCAGCCCTTGGGCCGCTGGCGGTCGCGCAGTAGCTCCATGCCAGTGAGGATGAAGCCCTGTTTGTCGCGCTCGACCAGATCGCCCAGCCAATCGGTCTGGGGCATCGCCCCAATAAAGATAAACAGTGAGGTGGCGGGCAGGGTTTCCAGGCTGTCGCTGCTGGCATCGGCCACGACGATTTTCTCCAGGCTGGTTTCGCCATGCACCTCAGTGACGCTACAGTGTGTCCGCACGGTGATGTTGGGTGTGGCGGCAATCTGGTCGATCAGGTACTGGGACATGCTCTTGGTGAGCGACTCGCCCCGCACCAGCATCGTCACATGGTCGGCATATTTGGCGAAATGCATTGCCGCCTGCCCCGCCGAGTTGGCCCCGCCAATCACGTAGACCTGTTCGCCCTGGCAGGTAATCGCCTCGGTCATGGCGGCCCCGTAGTAGACGCCCGCTCCATAGAGCTGCTCCATCCCGGGCACATCCAGCCTGCGGTAGGACACCCCGGTGGCAATCAGCAAGGCATGGCAGCTGACCTCGCTGCCGTCGGCCAGCGTCACCACCCGGTAGGGGTCTTCGATCCGCACGTGGGTAGCCTCCTGGGGCGTCAGGATTTCTACCCCGAACCGTCGGGCCTGGGCCACAGCGCGCCGGGCCAGATCGCCACCGCTGAGTCCGCTGGGAAAGCCCAGGTAGTTCTCGATACGGGAACTGGAGCCCGCCTGACCGCCAGGAGCCTCCCGCTCGATCATCACGGTGCTCAGCCCTTCCGATGCGCCATATACGGCAGCCGCCAAGCCAGCCGGCCCGCCCCCGACAATCAGCAGGTCGTAGAAGGGGCGCTCGGCCTGGGTGCGTAGACCAATCCGTTCGGCGATCTGGATGTTGCTGGGTTGGATCAGGCGGCTGCCGTCGGGAAACAGTACTAGGGGCAGCTGGGCCTTGCAGTCTTCTACATAGGAGACGAGCTGGCTGGCCTCCGCTAGTTCGATATCCAGCCACTGGTAAGGCACCTGGTTGCGGGCCAGAAAATCCTTGACCTGGTGGGACTGGGGCGACCAGCGGTTGCCCACCACCCGAATCCCCTCAAACGGCGGGCGAAACGAGGCCAGCCAGTCCTCCAGCAGGTCGTTCAGCACCGGGTAGAGTTTTTCCTCGGGTGGGTCCCAGGGTTTGAGCAGGTAATATTGCAGCCGGGCCGAGTTGATCGCCCGGATCGCCGCATCCGTGTCGGCATAGGCGGTGAGCAGCACCCGCTGGGCGTTGGGGAAAATTTGCAGCGCCTGCTCCAGAAACTCGACGCCGCTCATTTGGGGCATGCGTTGATCGACCAGGAACAGGGCCACCGTTTCGTTGCGCAGTTTGAGCTGCTGGATCGTATCGAGGGCGGCTTGGCCGGAGTCGGCCCGGATGATCCGAAACCGATCGCCATACTGCTGCCGCAGATCGCGGGCGATAGCTTGCAGGACTTCGGGATCGTCATCCACCGTTAGAATTACAGGTTTTGCCATGGGAGGTGAAGCGATTAGGGGGCAATGGAACCAGATTGATTACCAACCCTTATGCTAAAACCGATGCCGCTTTACTTCAACTCATCGAACAGCTAGGGGAGAACGAAAAGAAGGGCGGGGAAGGAGAAAAGGGCGTAGTGTCAGACAAGAAAGAACGTCGAGGAACTACGCCGAATGCAATCAGAGTCTATCGTAAGCGAGCAATTGAAAGGACTAGCACAGTTTTCGGCAGCAG
>JBJTUI010000541.1:0-3064 GCA_046080625.1 Elainella sp.
TGGCGTTGGAATTCCTGCCAAGGTCTGCGGTTTCCTGCGAAGCCCCACCATGCAGGCTGAAGAAACGCTAAAGTGGGCTTTCCAACTGGGCAACACCACCCGACCGGGCAACATTGCCGGAGGCTGTGGCCTCGATATGCTAAAAAACTTCGTGAAGGAAAAAGACGGCAAAATCGAGATCTACAGTCACGACGGCTACGCCCTGATTGACAGTGGCCGGGAACTCTACGAAAGCTCTGGCTGTTTTTTCAAGGGAACGCTCATCAATGTCACTGTTCGGTGTGATTTAAAGTATTACAATTGAATTCAGGTATAAAAATTTAGTACGCTAATACTAGAATCCTCTAGCCTGGTGGTAGTCATGGAACTGAATGTTTATCAGCTATTTGGCGAAAACTGTATGACCCAACAGGCAGGGCAGCAGCTCTATGAGAGAATCCATCCGCAGCTGAGGGCAGGGCAGGTCGTAGAGCTGGACTTCCAAGGCGTAAAACGCTTCCTGTCCGTGTTCTTCAATTTTGCGATTGGTCAACTGCTGCGCGACATTCAGCCCGCAGATCTGGAGCGGCTTTTGTCGATTACGAACCTCTCTCCGGTCGGTCAACAAACCTATGAGCGGGTTTTGGAGAACGCCAGACGGTATTACTCGAATGCAGAATACCGCCACGCTGTCGATCAGATGGTGCAAGAACAATCTGTTTACCTCTAGCTGCATTTCTTTGACTGCCTTTAATGACGATCAGCTACAGAGTCCGGGCCGAAGTGATTGATATCAGCGCCGATAGCCCCAAACCAACCGATCGGTTTCTAGTTGACACAAATGTCTGGTACTGGCTGACCTATCCTCCTGCCAGCTCCTCGGCCCATCCTTACCAGATCAAGCACTATCCCAAATACATTGAGTCTGCCGTGGTTGCGACCTCAGAGCTGTACTGCTCTGGCCTGACGTTTGCCGAACTGGCTCACCTGATTGAGAAAGCGGAACAAGCAATTTTTTCTAGAACAATAAAATCCAAGGAATATCGCCACAACTACCCAGCTCAGCGGGCGAAGGTAGTCTCCGAAGTTCAGGCTGCCTGGAGTGCAATTTGCCCCAGCTACGCCTCGCAGATCGGTTGCTCAATCGATGGGCCGACAGTAGACGCGGCGATCAAGCGCTTCCAAACGCAGGCGCTCGATGGCTATGATCTGTTCATCTTGCAATCTATGCAGCAGCACGCCCTCACCCAGATCATTACCGACGATGGCGACTATGTAACTGTCCCCGATATCCGCGTTTTTACCGCTAATCGAACTGCAATCAAAGCCGCCCAAACCCAAGGCAAACTAATCGCCAGATGAGCCGCCTAGTTCTTGTTCTGACCTGTCGCCATAAAGATACAGTGACGGTGCATCTTATAGCCATTTTCATTTCAGTCAGCTACAGGAGGGGGAGTGGGGGCGTAGCTCCTGCACCCCACTATTGATCCGTGGTTTATTGATCTGAAAACTGCTGTAAGTGCCAGAGAATTTATTGAGATGTTTTTGAGAGATTTTTCGGGAAGGCAAGACGCAACGAGATGATTTATCAGATCTAGAAGGGAAATTGGAAGTTCTAGTAGATCAAATAACTATGAGTAATTAAACGATAGGAGCTATTGCTGCTGATTCAACTAGCTCATCTGGCTCCACTGCCGTAACGGTAGCGGCAATGCTCATAGCGGTATGGTGGACGCCCTAGGCTCCAAACTTGATTCCTCAGAAAGAGGCCCAACTGGGAATAATTGCTCTATGCTAGCTTTAGGCCAATAGCGGGCTGCTTCAATCGACCAGTTCTGCGGATCTGCTCAATGTCTTGATTATGCTGCAAATATCCAAAACCGTAATGCTACCCGAACAGGAAATCGAGATGACTGCCGTGCGGTCGCAGGGCGCAGGCGGGCAGAACGTTAACAAGGTGGCAACCGCAATTCATCTACGCTTTGATATCACGGCCTCTTCCCTGCCAGAGGCCTACAAACAGCGGCTCTTGCAGTTTAACGACCAGCGAATCACCAAAGACGGCGTTGTGGTAATCAAGGCCCAAACCTACCGCACCCAGGAGCAGAACCGCGAGGACGCTTTGAACCGGCTGAAGGCGCTGATTCAAGAGGCGATTGCCCTGCCCAAACCCCGCAAAGCCAGCAAGCCCAGCCGGAGCGCTCAGCGCCAGCGATTAGACAGCAAAACAAAGCGTGGTCAGATCAAGGCGATGCGCGGCAATGTTACGGATTTGGGCCTGTAGTTTCTCAACCCGAGCCGATAGGAGGATTCACAGTCTTAGCAATTCATATTACCTATTAGATGCAGCAATGTTACACAGTTTCCAGGCGTAGCGAGCAAACGTAACAAGAACATTAATCTATGGCAACCTATTTAGTCACTGGAACAAATCGCGGCATTGGCTACGAGTTCTGTCGCCAGCTCCAAGCTCAAGGCCACGACGTCATTGCCGTCTGCCGCAGTGCTACTGACGAGCTGCGAGCGCTAGGTGTACAGGTTGAGGATGATGTGGATATCACATCGGAACTGTCAGTCGTCAAATTGAACGATCGGTTAGGAGATGTTGGGATTGACGTGTTGATTAACAATGCCGGAATTGCTGAGCGAGTCACTTTAGATAATCTCGATTTCGACAGCATCCGCCACCAGTTCGAGGTCAACGCCCTCGGTACCCTCCGCCTCACCCGTGCCCTGCTGCCCCGAATTCCCACTGGCGGCAAGATCGGCCTGATCACCAGCCGCATGGGGTCGATTGCCGACAACACCTCCGGCGGCTCCTACGGCTACCGCATGTCCAAGGTAGCTCTGTCGATGGCGGGTAAATCCCTGGCCCACGATCTCAAGCCCCGCCAGATTGCCGTCGCGATTCTGCACCCCGGCCTTGTTCAGACGCGCATGACCAACTTTGCCCCTAACGGCATTACTCCCGAAGTTTCGGTCAATGGTCTGTTAGAGCGGCTTGACCAGCTCAATCTAGAGAACACAGGCACCTTCTGGCATAGCAATGGTGAGGTGTTGCCGTGGTAGGGAGGGGATGGGGGAG
>JBJTUI010000542.1:0-3184 GCA_046080625.1 Elainella sp.
ACGGTTTAGGAATAGCAACCATGAACAAAGGCGAACTGATCGACGCAATTTCTGAGAAGACCGACCTGACCAAGCGGGCCGCCGATGAGCTGCTCTCAGCCGCAATCGAGGTAATTATGGAAACGGTCGCAAACGGTGAAAAGGTGACGCTGGTTGGCTTTGGCACCTTCGAACCGCGCACCCGAGCCGCCCGCGAAGGCCGCAACCCCCAGACGGGTGCCGCCATCCAGATTGCCGCAACCACGGTGCCCGCTTTCTCGGCTGGCAAGCTGTTTAAGGACAAGGTTGCTGGCTAAAGGCCCGCCCTCGTTTCCAAATTTGATGGCCCTAGAATGGAGCTATTCCCATGCGCTGTAAACAGCTGCGTCAGCATCAGCAGCGGCCCAGCAGGCAGGTCTACGAGATCTGGTCAAATCAGGTTCGCCGCAATCGGCCCAACCGGGTAGACAAAATCCGGGCCGAAAAATCGACCGAGATCCCGGTAGTTCAGGATGCCTGCTGGGGCGTCGCGCAGCCGCGCTAAACTGCTGGCCCAGAGTCCCCGACTCGGCATGTCTCAGGCTCAGGCGGTATGTCTCAGCATCAGCCTAGAGATTGCTGGGCCGCTGCGGTCAGGGTCTGAGCCGCGCCCAGATCGAGCCCAACAGGCGGCTGGTCGGTTTGGCCATTCGGTTGAATCGCGGGGGCTTTGAGCCAGAGCAGATATTCGATATTGCCAGCTGGCCCCAATAGCGGCGACCAGGTGAGTCCACAGTAGCCCCAGCCCAACGCCTGGGCCGCCTGCCAGACCTGCCAGATCGCGCCAGCCTGGTCCTGGGAATTTCGCACCACGCCCTTTTTGCCGATTTTTTCCCGGCCCACCTCAAACTGCGGTTTCACCAGCAGCACCAGCTCGCGCGGCGATTGCAGCAGAGCCCAGAGGGCGGGCAGCACCTTGGTGAGGGAAATAAACGAAACATCTACCACGCCCAGGTCTGGATAGACCGCATCCGCTCCATAGAGCTGTTCGGGCGTCAGGTGGCGGATGTTGGTGCGTTCGCGCAGGATCAGGCGCGGGTCTTGGCGCAGCTTCCAGGCCACCTGGCCATAGCCGACATCGATGCCGTAGATCTGCCGGGCTCCGGATTGGAACAGACAGTCGGTGAAGCCGCCCGTGGAGATGCCGCCGTCCAGACAGACCCGATCCGTCACGGAAATTTGAAACTCGCTCAGGGCTTTGGCCAGCTTCTCGCCGCCCCGCGACACATAGGGCGAGCGGGCCTTCACCTCAATTTCTACGGCCACGTCTACTTCGGTGCCCGGTTTATCGATCACCCGCTGATTCACCTTGACTTCGCCAGCCTGAATTAACCGCTGGGCCTGCTGCCGCGACTCACAGAGTTGGCGTTCTACCAGAATTGTATCGAGCCGCTGTTTGGCCAAGGGCGTGGGGTGGAAAATCAAAGCAGGTCAATCTATGAAAATCCTACTATGGTTAGGAGAACAGCGTTGATCCGGGGGAACCGCAGATGAGCCAAATCACCGAGAGCAGTCCACACGACCGATCGGCGGCCCCGGAGCCGAGCTGGCAGCAGGGCAACCTGCTCGACCTGACGATCGAGGATTTGAACCACAGCGGTGAGGGGGTGGGGCGCTGGCAGGGGCGCGTGGTGTTTGTGCCCGACACGGTACCCGGCGACCAGATCACGGTGCGGCTGGTCAGGGTCAAGCCCACCTACGCCCAGGGCAAGCTGCACAGCCTGCTCCAGGCTTCCCCCCATCGCGTCCGGCCCAGCTGCATTGTGGCCGACAAATGCGGCGGCTGTCAGTGGCAGCATGTGGACTACGCCTACCAGCTTCAGGTGAAGCGGAATCTGGTGCAGCAGGATCTGGAGCGAATCGGCGGATTTGACCAGCCCCCGGTCGATCTGGTTCTGGCCGCGACGCCGCTGGCCTACCGCAACAAGGCCACCTACCCGGTGCAGCTGGGCCAGGATGGCTCGGTGCAGGCGGGCTACTACCAGAAGGGCAGCCATTTCCTGATCAACCTGAACCAATGCCCAATCCAGGACAGCCGCCTCAACCCGTTTTTGACCCGGATCAAGCTGGATATTCAGAAGCAGGGCTGGCAGGTCTACGACGAAAAAACCCACCGGGGCGAAGTTCGGCATCTCAGCCTGCGAGTGGGTCGCCAGACCGGAGAAGTCCTGCTGACCGTGGTGTCTCGCAGCAGCAACCTGGCCAAACTGGAGCAGCATGCCCAGAAGTGGATGGAGCGCTACCCTGATTTGGTGGGCGTCTGTTTGAACCTCAACCCGGCTCGCGGTAACGCCATTTTTGGCCCCGAAACCCGCTGCATCGCCGGACGCGACTACCTGCGCGAGCAGTTTGCTGGCCTAGAGTTTCAGATCCAGCCCACCACGTTCTTTCAGGTCAACACTGAGCAGGCCGCAGCGCTGTTAGAAGTGATCCGAGGTCAGCTCCAGCTTCAGGGCAACGAGGTGCTGCTGGATGCCTACTGCGGTATCGGCACCCTGAGTTTGCCCCTGGCCAAGTTCGTCAGCCGGATTGTGGGCATCGAAGTTCAGCCAGAATCGATTCGGCAGGCCCAGCAGAACGCAGCTCTGAACGGGATCGAGAACGCCGAATTTCAGGTCGGGGAGGTCGAAACCCTGCTGCCCCAGCTCGGCCTCGGCCCCGATGTCGTCCTGCTCGACCCGCCCCGCAAGGGCTGCGATCCCAGCGTCCTGGAAACCCTGCTCCAGCTCCGGCCCCGGCAGATTGTCTATGTCAGCTGTAATTCGGCCACCCTGGCCCGCGACCTGAAGCTGCTGAGTGCCGCCTATCGACTAGAGCGCGTCCAGCCCGCCGACTTCTTTCCCCAAACGGCCCATGTCGAGGCAGCGGCGTTCCTGGAGCTAGCGGATTAGAACGAGTCAGGATTGCAGTTCGGCAATTTGGCTCTGGGCGTAGTCTTGAAACGGCTGGTAGCCGATGGCGCTGGCCAGAGCTGCGGCCTGTTGCAGGGAGGCGATTGCGGCCTCCGGGTGCTGGAGCTGGCGATAGCAGTCAGACACCCCCAGCGAAGCTGGTGGCTTGATGAATGTGACCGCCCCAAGGGCGGATGGCTTTCGCTGAAGGTATCTGTGGGTTAATTAAAACCGTCCACTTTGGTCAGATGCTTCTTGCTCACGAATATAGCGGC
>JBJTUI010000543.1:0-6799 GCA_046080625.1 Elainella sp.
GCATCAGCCATTTCTTCAGAGTTCTTACCTTTGGCCACTTTGACCCGCTCCATCAGAAACTGGGAAACCTCTGTCACCAGCAGCGTCAAGATCACCACGTCATCGATCTGGCCCACAATTGGCACGATATCGGGCAGCAGGTCAATCGGGCTGATCAAGTAGATCAGGGAGCCGATGATCACGATCCAGCGATATTTCGACTCACGAATTAGCTTGCGGTACCAGTCGATAAATCCGTTAGCCATGATTAAAATCCTCTTCCTAGTCATTTGCGATTGCTTCTATATTGTGGCAGCCCCGCCCCGGCCAGGGAATACCTTCTTTGTGTAGAGATCCGAATCGATTTTAGGGGAGAACCGATTAGAGGAGATGGGGCTGGAATGGGAGGAGCGGTAGGGAGAGGCTGGGCGGCTGGCTTTGCCTACCAGAGGTCGTCTAGCTCGGCGTAGTCGGGGAGCCGGCTGTCAATCGGCTTACCCTGGCGCAGCACAATCCGATCCGCCTGGGGGCGGGCCAGCAGCTCATGGAAATAGCGGGCCTTGAACAAAATCAGATCGGCAGGTTGACCCACGGCGATTTGACCGAGCTGGGGCAGCCCCATTAATTTGGCCGGGATCGTTGTCACAGTCTGGCACCAGTCGGCATGGGGGGCATCGAGCTGGGCAATCCGCACCGCCTGGGTAAACACTTCCAGGCCATCGTGGTCGCCGTAGGCATAGAACGGGTCGCGGCAGTTATCGCTAGCAAAGGCAACGGGAACCCCGGCCTGTTTTAACTCATGCACCAGCGTCACCCCTCGCCAGCGGGGAGTGCGAGTTGGGTTGGGATCACGAGTTGGATTGGGATCAACAGCCTGGGCCAAATCGGGGCTGAGCCGGATCGTCTGGTTGCGGTCCTGTAGATAGAGGTTGCACATCGGCAAACTGACGATGCCAATTCGGGCCTGCTTGAGCCAGTGCAGCGTTTCCCGCACCTGAGCCGCCGACTGCACCGCTAAACTACAGCAGTGGCCGCAGGTGATCTGGCCCTCGAATCCGTGCCGCACAGCTGCCTGGGCCACATGCCTCAGGGTAATGTCATCTGGATTGCCGCTCTCGTCGGTGTGGAAATCGAGGTCGAGCTGGCGATCTTGGGCTAGCTGAAACAGCCGGTCCAACTGGCGATCTAGATCTGGATTCATCAGCGGCAGCCCGCCAAGCAGGCCTTTGACAGCAGCCATTTGGTCGGCTAACCGCTCACCCGCAGGCGTAGAAAAATAGTCGATTGGCACGAGCGACACGGCCTGGAGTTGGATACGGTCAGCCCAAGCCTGCTGGAGGGTTCGGAACACCTCCAGGCTAATGGCAGCCTGTTCTCCATAGGCGTCCAGATGGGTGCGGATCGCCTGGGTGCCGTGGGCATAGGCGCATTTCAGGCCAAACTCCATGCGGCGGTAGACCTCTTCAGCCCGCCAGTTGGATTGGTCTGTTTGGCAGGCTGCCAGGGCAGCCTCAAAGCTACCGTCGGGATTTGGACAGCGGGGCCATATGTGACCCTTATCGAGATGACTGTGTAGATCGACGAAACAGCACCAGACCAAGCCGCGCTGCAAATCTACGGTGGGCTGAGCATGGGGTATTCCAGCGGGAACAATTTGGGCAACCTGTCCTGCCTTAATTTCTAGATCGACAAAGGCCAGGTCGGACATGACTTCAAGATTGGAGCAATCGGCGAGGAGCGGGGCTGGAACATGGGCGTTGGTCAGCCAGTAGTGGTCGGCGGTAGGCAGCATGGGTTGAAGCACCGGAAGGAAACTGTAGAGATAGGCTCAGAGTATTATAGAGCGCATTATAAACGGCTATTTACAGTGAGCTAATCTGACTACAGCAAAAGATAGGCTTGATGGTGATGCAGCAAGCAATGCCGGAGATGATTTTTTAACAGTCTAGAAATATTAGTGGAGACAGGAAAAGCCTACTATTGCGGTACATAGCCTGCCAGGGCAGGAGTATAGGTTCCGAGCTTAGTACCGTTGGAGTTGTAGAGCTCAATAGGCACCTGAGTAAGGTCACTAATGTCGGCCAGGGAGCGCAGTAAACCGTTCACCTGATTGACGATGGTGGGCGGGAAACCATTACTTCCCTGGGTATTGGTAATTAACCTTGCCACGGTCTGATCATAAACTGGCGTGAACTGGACTCGAATGGCCTGGGGTGAGAGCGTGTAGGTACAAATCGTGGGGGAACCATCACAGGCCTGATCAAACTCGGACTTAGCTGTCTGGATCGCTGACGAACGCTGGGAGTTGACTTGGGCCTGCTGGAGGGTTGAACTATAAGTGTCAATCAAGGGTTTAACCTGACCGTAGTAGGCCGAATCGGCAGGAACCTGTTGGGCAAAAGTCAGGGCGTTCTGCCACTGATTGGCGGCCTCCACCCACTGGTTCTGCTGTTCCAGGCGACGAGCGCGTTCAGTCGCTTCTACGGCTTGGGTGTAGGCAGTCGCCGCCGTGTTTTCCTGGCCCTGGCGGGCAATCGCCTGGGCGCGCTTGGGTTGATAAACGGCGAGCAACTGCTGGGCCTCGTCGTAGGGGTTGGTGCCGGAGGGGATCTGTTGGAGCTGTTCGATCGCGGTGGTCCAGCTGGTGGCTGTCTCTTGCCAGTTCTCAGCAGATTCAGCGGCTCCAGCCTGAGCCTCGGCCCGCTGACCCACCTGGCGAGCCGCCGTAATTCGATCCTGGGCCTGTTGTTCAATCACAACGCGCTGGTTAATGTCAGCCAGGTTGGTTTTGTATTCTTGCAGCTTGCGCTGAGTCAAACCATTGGCCACGCTATCGGCAGGAACTTTTTCCAGCTTTTCGACCACCTCGCGCCAGAGCCACTGGATCTCGCGCCATTCTTGCAGCGGATGGGGCGGATTTTGACTCCGTTTGGCTGCTGTATTGGCCTGTTCCAGGGCTTCTACGACCTTGCCCAAGCTGACTGATTGGGTTTCGTAATTGGCCAGCAGAGCCTGGGCTTTGCCATAGTGGGGCGACCAGATCGGAATCGTGCCCAGCAGATAGCTGGCTTCATTGAGCTGCTTATAGGCATCGACTACCTCCATCGCTGAATCTGTAGACTGCACTGTTTCTAGCGCTGTCCGGTTCAAATCCTGAGAGAGCTGAATCTGTTCACAGCTGCCGATTACGCAGGGCCGACTCAGCATATAAATTCCACCCGCCAAGGCAACAGCGCCAATCAAGCCGCCCATGGCCCAGTTAGGAGAAGACCGGGCTGACGCCACTTGATCTGAGACCGCCTGATCTGCGGCTGCCGGATCTGAGATTACCTGATCTGAGACTGCGGCAACAGCTGGTTCGGCGGGTGCTTCTGAGTCCGGGAGGAATCGCTCTGTAGGCTCAGGGGATGCGTGATCTGCTGCAACCGGGCTTGATCGATTCCAGCCTGAGTCAGAACTAGCCACAGGCTCAATTTCAGTCGTATCGAGATCGCCTGCCGCTTCGAGGCTGTCATCGCTGCTGTCGTCGGGCAAGTCGGGAGATTCGCTGAGAATTGCTGGCTCGTCTGTGAAGTAGCTGTCTATGATTTGGTCAGACTGGTCAGATTGATTAGTCTGTGGTGCTGATATCGCCTCAGCGGCAGATCCAGGGCGAGGGTGCGGAACAGCTTCTGGCTCCTGGCGCTCTGGCGCAGCAATATCTGATGATGCAGGCCCGATTGCTTCGTCCAGCAAGTCATGGATCAAGAGATCTGGTTCTGGGGCATTAACGACATCTGGGACATCAATTGCCACATCTGGAGCCCGATCGGCATCCGCCAGCTGATGATCCAGCCAATCCATCACAGCCGATACGACCACCTCATCCGGGATCGCGTTCGCTTCGCGGGTTGACTCGTCTATCCGGTTAACCCCAGTACCTTCTTCAGCAATTGGCGGTGATGCCGGTTGAAACGCCTCTGAAGTTGCCCAGCCTACAGGGTCAGTCGATTCGGAATCGGTTGAGCCGCTGGGTTCGAGGGGCAGCCAGGGGTCGGGAACCCTGTAGGTCGTGTCGTAGGGCTGGTCGTAGGGCCGCTCAACAGCCTCAGGTTCGCTCGACCCATCGATCTCAGAGGCCGCCACCGATTCTGCACGTTCGAGGACTGGATCAGCAGCAAAATCGGCAGCTTCTGGCGCTGCATCCACAGCTGGTTCTGGGGCCACTTCTGGGGCAGCCCAGTCGGATGGCTCCAACTCGGTTGCAGTCGAGCTCGGCTCTGGAAGGGACGCGATCGCTTCTGGCTCCACCTGAGCTGAGTCAACACCAGCCTGTGAATCTAGTTCGAATAGGGGGCTAGCTTCACTTGCTGCCAACTCTGAGTCGGTTATCTCGGTTTCAATTTCTGGTTGAAGAGTCTCTGGCTGAACTGCCTCTGGTTGAATCGGTGCATCTGATTGAAGAAGTTCAACTTGTGGAGGCTCAACCGCTGGCAGCGCAGATGCTGTCTCTGGTGAAACCGCTTCAACGGATTCTGACTCGCTTGGCGCTGGCGTCGTCACCTCGGCTATCGCTTCCGAGTCCGTTAGCTGGGATTGTTCGGTCACGCCCTCGACCGATAGTTCAGCTAGCCGATCGGTTGATTGCCCAACCGGTTGTTCGACTGGTTCAACCTGCTCCGGCGGCGCAACATCTGGCGTGATTAGATCTGACTCTGGCGCAACCAGCTCAGCAGTATCGAGCATGGATTGATCAAGACCGGTTTCCGCCCTTTCGGCTTCAGCAGGCTCAGTGAATGCGTCATGCTCAACTCGCGCCGCTTCAACAGCAACTCCAGTGAGAGCAGCCTCGGCAATGAGTTCCTCCAAACTAATCGGTGCGTCTTCCTGCAAGCCGCTTTGCGAATCATCGGACTCGGTTGCAGTTTCGGGCGGTTCTGGTTCGGGCGGTTCTGGTTCGGGCGGCTCTGAGGCTAATGCGTCGGTGAGTGGGTCGGGCAGCGCCTGTTCGACCACATCTGGTTCTACATTCAATTCAGGGCTGTCTAGATCAACCGTGGGCTCAGCTAAAGCTGCATTCGGCTCGACTGCCGGTGCCTCTACGGTTGGTGTAACCGACTCCTCATCTGCTAATTCGCTGAATGCGCCTGCTGGCACACCTGTTTGCCCAGCATCTGTTTCTAAAGATGTTTCTGCCGGAAGCATTTCAACTAAATCTGGCTCATCCACAGCTCTCGTCTCTACCTCGGAGACTGGTTCTGCAACGAGCTGTTCTGCCTGCGGGACCACTGCTTCTGGTTCTGGCGCAGTTGCTTCTGGTTCAACAGTGGCTACTTCAACCGACTCTACCTCAGAGACTGGTTCTGCAATGAGCTGTTCTGCTGCTGACGCAACTGTTTCTAGTTCAGCAGTTTCTGGCTCAGCAGCCTCTAGCTCAGCGGCCTCTAGCTCGATAGCTGGTTCTACCGCAGACTGATTTGCCTCCAGCTCAACTGCTGCGACTTCAATAGAAGCCACCTCAACAGTTTCTGACTCAACAGTTTCTGGCTCAACAGTTTCTGGCTCAACTGCTGCGATCGAAATCTCAGCCGTTTCTATCTGAATTATTGGTTCAGCTAAGTCCACAGCCGGATCTGTTTGGTCTGGCTGCGCCCGGCTGAATTCCGCCGGATCTAGTTGTGCTGACAGGTTTGGCTGAACGGCATCATCTTCTGAAGCCAATTCAACCGCAGCTAATTCAACCGCGCTCTCAGTTGTAGGCAGGTAGGCTGTCGGAGCGACTGGCCCTGCCCTGTCTAACACAGCGCTTGGTTCAATGGCTTCTAGAGCAATTTCTGGAGCGATTGCTTCTGGCCTAATTTCTAACTCAGGAAGGGGCTCGCCGTTCTCAGCGTCAGCAGGCAACTCAGCTGTCGCAGCATCCAGTTCGCCATCTAATTCGCTAATCGGTAGCTCTACAACATCCAATTGGATTGGTGTAACCTCGCTTGGCTCGACCGCAGACAGTCCGGGCGGAGTCGGTTCAATCGACTCTGGTGCATCTGTCTCTGGTGCTGTTACCTCTAGCGCAATTGTCTCCGGTGCAACTGTCTCTGGTGCCGTTACCTCTAGCGCAGTTATCTCTGGTGCGACTGTCTCTGGTGCGGCTATGTCCTCAGTTATATCGGGCTCAACTGTCTCAATTGCTGCTGGTGCAGCTAAGTCAACTGTGGTCGCGGCTGCATTTATATGATCATGAGCTAGCTCTGGTACCAGATCTGGCCCTGCAATAGCCTCTTCCACAGCTTCTAGCGCGCCTGCTGGCTCACTGACTAGCTCACTGGCTAGCTCATTGGCTAGCTCATTGGCCGGCTCAACAGCTTCTGCTGGAGCCTCACTCTGGTCCGATACAGGGGCGATTAGATCAGCTGCTAGCGGTGCTGCAAGTTCGACGGGTTCGACTGGCGGGAAAGCTGATGGCGCAGCCAGATTTGGTAGCTGCATCGGGGTAGCAGAACGGCTGGGTTCTGGCAGCTGTTCTAGAGGTGTTGAAGGGCGCGTCGGTTGAACAGGTCGTTTCAGATCGAGCTGGAATTTATGGGTCGCGTAGGGCTGTTGATAGCCAGCAATTCTTAGAAAAAGCTGTACGGGCAGAGATTTTCTGGTCCCCAAGCTGGGATCGGTTGCGATCTCTGGCTGGAGTTCTCGAACTGCCCCTTCCATGCTGGCGAAGGTTTCTCGGCGATCGGGTTCAACGTGGAGCAAGTGTTCAGCCAGCACCAGCAGTGTGTTGTCTCGAATCACACAGCGAATCTGCATCGGCTGGGTTGCTAGTTTCTGGCGCAGCGCCTGCTGAAGCTGC
>JBJTUI010000544.1:0-2707 GCA_046080625.1 Elainella sp.
AGGCTTTACTAAATCGAATTTATTTTAGGGTTAAGTTCTGTTCGCTTCGTAGCTGCACCGTCTCTTTATTGGGTTAGCGATCATGAAAGAAGAGCTTAGTATTCTTGTTCAGGCTCAGTATCCTTTGATCTATCTAGTTACCTCCGAAGAGGAGCGGGCTGAGCAGGCGATAGCGACCCTTGCCCAAACGAAGCCGCAGCGCCGTGTTTTCATCTGGACAGTCACCCACGGCATTGTTGAATATGGTCAGCCACGCAACGTTACCCAGCACAACACGGTTTCTCCCCAGCCTGCGTTGGAGTGGGTGATCCGGCAGCGCGAGCCGGGAATTTATATCTTCAAAGATTTGCACCCGTTGATGGCTCCTGATGTGATTCGCTGGCTGCGAGACGCTGTCGCCAGCTTTAAGGATACCCACAAGACAATTATCCTAATGTCCCCGGTGCTGGAAGTGCCAATCGAGCTGGAGAAAGAAGTAGCGGTGCTGGATTATGCTCTGCCCGACATGGGTGAACTCAACCAGGTGCTGACCCAGCAGATTGAGCAGAACCGGATGCGCCGTCCTTCCACTGAAACCCGCGAGAAGCTGCTGAAAGCCGCTCTGGGTCTGACCCGCGATGAAGCTGAGAAAGTCTACCGCAAGGCACAGGTTGTAGCTGGCAAATTGACCGAAACTGAAGTAGAGATCGTTCTTTCCGAGAAGAAGCAGCTAATTCGCCGCAACGGTATCCTGGAATATATCGAGGAAGATGAAACCCTGGATTCAGTGGGCGGTCTGGAGGAGCTGAAGCACTGGCTGAAGCAGCGTTCGAACGCCTTTACCGAGCGGGCCAGAGAATACGGTCTGCCCCAGCCCAAAGGCATGCTGATTCTGGGTGTGCCGGGCTGCGGTAAGTCGCTGATTGCCAAAACAACTTCTCGGCTCTGGGGTCTGCCTCTGATGCGGTTAGACATGGGTCGCGTCTATGATGGCTCGATGGTAGGCCGCTCGGAAGCCAACCTGCGCAATGCTCTCAAAACTGCCGAGTCGATCTCGCCCGCGATTCTGTTCATTGACGAAATTGACAAGGCGTTTGCGGGCAGCACTGGCTCAGCCGATTCGGACGGCGGCACCTCTAGCCGGATCTTTGGCTCCTTCCTGACCTGGATGCAGGAAAAAACTTCGCCCGTGTTTGTCATGGCGACAGCCAACCGGGTTGAGCGACTGCCGGGAGAGTTCCTGCGCAAGGGCCGGTTTGATGAGATCTTCTTTGTCGATTTGCCCAACGCCGAAGAGCGCAAGGAGATTTTCAATATTCACCTTTCGAAGCGCCGCCGCGAGATTGCTCGCTTCGATCTGGATCAGCTTGTCAGCATTTGTGACGGGTTCTCGGGAGCGGAAATTGAGCAGGCATTGATTGCCGCCATGTATGAGGCGTTTGCCCAGGAGCGAGAGTTTACGCAGCTGGATATCATTGCTGCGATTAAGGCAACCCTACCGCTTTCCAAGACTATGAGCGAGCAGGTGACGGCCCTGAGAGACTGGGCCAGACAGCGCGCCCGACCTGCCGCTGCCTCTATCGCTGAATACCAGCGACTAGAGTTCTAACAGACTTTCACTCCTGCTCCCATCAGGAGGAAAGGCTAGCCTCCCAGCTAGCAGTTTACAGACCCAGCCGTTCTGGTCAGCCTTCCAACCGCTAGACTGCGCGGCATTCCCTTAAACGTTGTCGTTTCTCTCAACTTCTCTACAGGAGGAAATCCGAAATGTCTCACTTTAGCACCCTGCGTACCAAAGTTTCTGATGCTGAAGTCCTGAAGGCTTCCCTGCGGGATCTGGGTATCAACGTTAAAACCGAAGCTGATGTGCGCGGTTACAATGGTCAGCGCGTTCGGGCCGACATTGTGGCGGTTCTGGAAGGCGAATATGACCTGGGCTGGTCTCGCAATGCTGATGGTTCTTTCGACCTGATTGCTGACCTCTGGGGCGTTGCTAAAAAGCACAACCAGACCGAGCTGATCAACTCGATCAACCAGAAGTATGCCGTCAACAAGACCCTGGCTGAAGTCAAGCGTCCTGGCCTGCAAAACGCTAACGTAAAGTTGGTACTGCAAAAGTAGACTTCCTCAGCGTTCCCAAATCGGCGGGTTAATCGATTTCAAAAGGTTAGCCCGCTTTCTAACTTGAACTCAATCTTTTTAGACGGGTCAGTTATCTTTAGGGGTAATCTGGCCCGTTTATCCTTTTGCAATCAATCCTCTATTTGAGGATGCAGAAAACGTTCTTAGATGCGCCATATCCAGTTGAAGTAACTCACCACCAACCGCACCGTCATCTGAGTTCGACTCCATACTTTACTAAACTTGTTCTGCCGCCGATGGAATCGCCTCCCTTCTGGCGACGCTCCCAAACGTTACCCCAATGGGATATCACTGTTCTACCTACTTGATTGGGATCCTATTTATTTGCGAAGCCCTAGGTTTTGAGTAGTCCCATTGTCTAGCTCCGCTCACGTCTTGCTCCTTGATACAATTCCTCTCTAGCCGCCGTATAGCCTCTCGCAATATCTATTTACAAACACTCTCTAAGTATTACAGTTGTAGATAAGTTAGATTGAGGAATAGTTTAGCTGGGAACTAGGCATGGTTGACTTTGACAGCCCATTCCTCACAGGCTCCGCCCTCGAAGCCCTCTGTGAGTGGAGTAATCTGCTCAAATCTTTTCAAA
>JBJTUI010000545.1:0-6282 GCA_046080625.1 Elainella sp.
GTTTCGCAGACAGCTGACGATCTATGGGCTGCAAGGTGAGGATTACGTGCAGCAGGAACAGAGCCGCTATTTTCCTGAGATGCCGCTGGCAGAGATCGTGGCTCGGGCTGTGCAGGTGGCCTACGAGCGCAACACGAGCGCCGCGATTCGAGATTTGCGACAGGGGCTAGAGTAGAAAGGGCCGGCATCATCGCCCCTGGCTTAAAATACACCTATAGAGATACCGTTAGCAGCGATGGAAGTCCTTCAACTCACCACCACCGTCAACGCAGCAGGGCATGTCATCCTCGATATTCCCACACAGCTCCCACCTGGAGCGGTCAACGTGGTGCTCGTCCTCAATCCGGTTTCTGCCCCCCAATCCCAACCGCCAAACTATGATTTTTCTGATTTGGTCGGGCGCTTAACCTGGCAAGGCAATGCCGTAGAAACCCAGCGGGCACTCCGCGATGAGTGGTAAGCGTTATGTTCTCGATACCAATGCGATTGTTGCCCTGCTGCGGGGAGATTCTACCTTAATACAATTACTTCAGGAAGCTGAGTGGATTGGCATCTCGGTGATTAGCCAAATTGAATTTTTAGTGTTTGTGGGACTGACAGAGAGCGATCGGCAGCTTTTCCAGCGGTTTCTGATTCGCGTGCATGTTATTGGTTTGAGCAGAGAAGACACCGAATTGATTGAGCAAATTATTGAACTGAGGCAACAGTATCGGTTGAAATTACCCGATGCCATCATCGGTGCCATCACCCTTCACAACTCAGCCAGCTTAATCACCGCCGATCAAGCATTTTCTAAGATTACTCATTTAACCGTTGTAAGTTGTTAAACCAAACCGCGTCGATATCGAAGACTCCTGACAAGCTGTTCTAAAGCCAACGACTACCTCGCCCTGTCGGATGTCTAGCGCCCATGACCACGCCGAGGCAAACTTGCTGAAAATCCGAGTTCAAGCTTCTTGCCCGCCTGCCTATACTGCAGTAGTGCAAATTCTTAAAAGCCGCCATAGATAATGGCTTTGAAGGTCTAGATTTTCTCTTGGACTAATTTTGGACTAAATTTTTCAGGCCAATTCAGGCGATTTAGCACCTGGGATTAGGCCGCCCATCACTTCAAACCTGCCCTGATTATAGGGTCGCCTACCTCATTACAAACCGACCTCGTACAAGCAACTCACCCTGTTTAAATCAATCCTTTCGCAAAAATTTGAGACTCATATTATCTAAATGAGACTCAATTAGATATGAATAATTCTCAAAATAAGACGACTTTGAAGCTATCCCCCAGTCTGTTTTGTCCCAATTCCGCAGGTCGAGTCCGATTGACTGGGATCACGCCAGCTTGCCCTAAAGCAACCGGTCAAACTAGCAGTAGATTGGGCAATAGATTGGGCTAAAGCTCAATTGCCCCTAAATTTCTCAGATTTTCCATCTCCGCTGCCGTCAATCCGACCAGACCTGCGATATTCATCTGTTCGTAGGGCCGCAGAACTCTGAGCATCTGCAAACATTCGCCGCTATTCAGATCCCAGAGTCTGATCGTTTCATCAAAGCTGCCGCTGAACACAGTTTCTTGGCCAGCTGAAATCACAGCCGGGATATGGCTGCTATGACCATGCATCACCTGAAGGCATTCGCCAGTTTCGAGATCCCAGACTCGAACCGTCTGATCAAAGCTGCTGCTGATTAACCGCCCCTTGTCTGCAAACGCCACAGCCAACACAGGTGCTCGATGTCCGGTAAAAACCCTCAAACATTCTCCTGAGTTGACATCCCAGAGCCGCAGGGTTTGATCATAGCTGGCGCTGGCTAACTGCTGACCATCAGCGCTAAAGCACGCCTGCCAAACGCTATCCCGATGGCCCTCGCTCCTCCGCACCAGTTGCCTCGTCTCAGTGTTCCAGAGTTTAATACAGCCATCGAAACCGCTGCTGGCCAACAGCTCGCCGTTGGGGCTAAAAGTCAGCGTGACATCAGAGCGCTCCCCAGTCCAACTGTCAAAGCAATCGCCCTTCTGCAAATCCCACAGCTTAATCGTCCGGTCATAGCTGCCGCTGGCCAAATAGCGACCGCAGGGACTGCAAACCACCGACCAGACCCAGCTTTTGTGGCCCCGCAGCGTTTTCAAACAATCGCCGCTGCGCCAATCCCAGAGCTTGATCGTGCGGTCGGCACTGCCGCTGATCACAATTCTCTCGGGATCAGCCTCTGATTCATGCAAGCCAAGGAACCGCACCAGCGCAACCGGCGCAAACCCAACCGACCAAACCCGGTCCTGATGCCCCCGCAGCGTTCTGAGCAGTTCTCCCGTCCGCGTATTCCAGATTCTGATCGCCTCATCTTCATGCCCACTGACCAGCAGCCGGTCGCGCCCCTCATGCTCCTCAACCAGCGCTAAAGAAAGCACCGCATTTGTATGACCTTGCAGCGCTTTCGTACATTGCCCGGTTCGCCCATCCCACAGCCGCACGGCCCGATCATCGCCTCCCGTAGCCAGCAGAGTACCATCAGGGCTAAACGCCACCGACCAGAGGCGGTTCCTGTGCCCCTGCAAAGTTCTCAGACATTGTCCCGTTCTGAGATCCCACAGCTTTGCCGTCTGGTCATAGCTGCTGCTGGCCAGATAGCGACCGTCCAGGCTGAAGCTGAGTGCTGACACATTGTCCCGATGGCCATACAGCCGCCTGAGACAGACTGGTTCAGAAGCCACCTCCGCCCCCGGCCCCACAGCCGCATCAATCTGCCGCAGGCAAATCGTCTGCTCAGAGTCGCCGTTAGCCAACAGCCTACCGTCTGGACTGAACCCAACAATAGCGTTGCTAGCTGCATCCTTGGCAAAAGTCTGCTGACATTCTCCGCTGGCTACATCCCAGAGTTTCACCGTGTGATCCTCGCTGGCGCTGGCAAGCGTTCGCCCCGACGGACTAAAAGTCACCGACCAGACTCGCTGACCATGGCCTGCCAAAACCCGCGGCGGCTGATCCGGCTGCCGCAAATTCCACAGCCTGATCGTGGTATCCAGGCTGCCGCTGGCAATCCACTGACCGTCCGGGCTGAGCGCCAGAGTATTCACCGAACGCTGATGGCCCGTCAGAGTCCGCAAGCAGTCACCTGTTTGCAGATCCCACAGCTTGATCTGGTAGTCATCGCTGGCGCTGACCAGGATTTGCTGCTCCGGATCACCAGGATGAGGCGCAAACACCACAGCCCAGACCCAGCTCCTATGCTGCCGCAGCGTCATCTGCTTGCAGCCAGTCGCAACTTCCCAAATCTGAATCGTGCCGTTCGACTCTCCCGCCGCCAGCCATTTGCCATCCGGACTGAAGGCAACCGAGAGCACGCTACCAAACGTTTCGGCAAACGTTGACCGAGCAACTTGCGCCCGCGCCAGATTCGCCCCATGCAGCCTCAAATTCGCCAGATTCGCCTGCCAGATTTGCAGCCCCGCCAGATCCAGCCCCGTCAGGTCAGCCCCGATCTGGTGCAGCAGATGCAGAATATTACCCACCGCATAGCGGGCCGAAATCTGGCTCCGGCGGAATTGCTCCAGCCCTTGCCTCAGAACAGCCTCTAGCGCCTGCACCGTCCCCAATTGCTCAACGGCCCGCGCGATCAGCGGCTCGACAAATAGCCGGATCTGACTTTCGCGCAGGTAATCTTTAGCAGTAGCTTTAGCCAAGGCGTAGCGGCGCAGCAGACTCTTGGCCAGATTAGCAGAACCTCCGGTCAGTTCGGCAGCGGTGAGTTCGGCAACCAGGGCCAGCAATAGCTCTTTGCCCATGAACTCCATTACCACGGGCTGTTGAGTCCAGCCGCCTGCCGCCGCTTCAATCAGCGACCGATGCCGCAAGGAGCCGAGGGCGGTCAGCAGTTCGTCCGATTCAAGGCTCAGCCCCAAGTCTTCCCGCAGCTCCTCGACAGTGACAGGCTCGCGGTTGATCGCCAGCCAGCGCATCACCTCCAGCTCCAGCTCCGAAAGTCTTTCCACCTGCCGGTTCAACAGGTCGCTGATGTCCCCAAACACCAGACTGCCCCGACTCGCGTAGGCCAGAAACCCGCCGATCTCGCTGCCAAACGAGTCCTTAATCTCAACAGCCACCATTTTCAAAGCCAGCGGATTGCCCGCGTAGTGCTGCACCAGCCGCTGCCACTCCGACTCGCTGCCGTTCAGCCAACCCTGATGTCGGATCACCGCCTGCCCCGCCGCCCCATCCAATCCGTCAAGCTGCAGCGACCGCACGGGCGCATCCCAACCTTCGCGCTGGGCCAGCCCCCTAGGCTTTTCGCGGCTAGTGAGCAGCAGACAGCTCTGGTGTTTAGTGTCGGCCACAACCCGCAGCAGATGACCATAGCCCTCGTAGCCCGCCTGATATTGACCGCTGCGGTCGCCCGGTTGCAGCACAGACTCAACGTTATCGAGAATCATCAGACAGCGCTGCTGCTGCAAATAGTGAATCAAGCGTCGAATGCAGCCGTCAACACTATCAGGTAAATCAACCTCCTGCTGATGCGACAAAAATCGAATCAGATCGGCCAACAGATCGAGAATCCCTGGCTCATTTCGCAGACTGCGCCAGATCACAAAATCAAACTCCGGCTCAACCTGCCGGGCCAGCTTAACCGACAGAGCCGTTTTGCCCATGCCACCCATGCCCAGAACTGCAATCAACCGGCAGCCCTGCCCCACCCAGCTAGTGAGCATTTCCGTCTCGCTCTCCCGGTCATAGAACACCGAAACATCCGGAGCCTCTCCCCAGTCTTGCTGGCTATCGCGCTGTGGAACAATCGGTTCGCTGCGGGCCGCTTCCGGCTCTGGAGCGGCTGATATTTCCAAGGGCGCAGCAATCTCTTTGGCATCCAGCGCCAACTTGCGGCAAATCTCCTCAAAATTCTTGACATCAATCGGTTTGCCGTTCAGAAAATTGCTGACGGTAGAGCGAGTCAGACCGAGGTCTTCGGCCAGTCGCTGCTGGTTGAGGAACCCGCTGCGCTGAACGGCGGCTTTAGCCTTGGCAATAAACTTCGGATCAACCCTGAGAGATCGCAGCATAGGTTCTGGTAGTGCGAGTTATCTGCATTCTAAGCAAGCCGCAGGTAAACCACAAGGCAGCTTAGTCAGGCAAAAGTCAGACAGAAAGTCAGGCAGAACTCAGTCATTCTCAAGCTGGTACTCTGACAGCTACAATGTGGTTCCGCCTATTTGATCGCCCTATGGCTCTGGACGAGTACGATAGCCCCTGGAAAGACATCCTGGAAGCCTATTTTCAGGACTTCATGCAGTTCTTCTTCCCGGCCATCCATGCCGACATTGATTGGAGCCGGGGCTACAACTTCCTGGATCAGGAGCTACAGCAGGTAGTGCGCGACGCCGAACTGGGCAAACGCTTCGCCGACAAACTGGTCAGAGTCTGGAAGCTCAGCGGCGAAGAAACCTGGGTACTGATTCACATTGAGATCCAGAGCCAGGAAGAAAGCCAGTTCAGCCGCCGCATGTTTGTCTACTATTACCGCCTACGCGACCGCTATGATTGCCCAATTGCCAGTCTGGCGATTCTGGGCGACGAACGAGAACGCTGGCGAGTTCAACCCTTCGAGGAAGAGCTATGGAACTGTCGAGTCAGGTTTGAGTTTCCCGTGATCAAGCTACTGGACTATGGGCCACAATGGTCAGACCTAGAGAGCAGTCAGAATCCCTTTGCCCTCGCCGTAATGGCACATCTGAAAACAAAGGAAACGAAGGGCAACGCCCAAGCCCGCAAGGACTGGAAGTTTCGTCTGACGCGACGGCTGTACGAGCAGGGCTACGAGCAGCAGGATATACTAAACCTATTCCGGTTCATCGACTGGCTGATGGTGCTGCCGGAAGAGTTAAAGCAAGCGTTTCGAGTCGAACTAGCGCAGTTAGAGCAGGAGCGACAGATGCCCTACGTGACCTCGATTGAGCAGATGGCCAAAGCTGAAGGCAAAGCTGAAGGCAAGGCTGAAGGCAAACTGGAGGAGCGGCGAGCCATCGCCCTCAAAATGCTGCAAAGAAACGTGCCTGTGGAGACGATTGCTGAATTGACGGAGCTATCGGTCGAGCAAATCCGTCAGCTTCAATCGCAGGTGCAGCCATCTGAGGCGTCGAGCTAGCGCAGTTAGAAGCGCAGTCAGACACCCCCAGCGAAGCTGGTGGCTTGATGAATGTGACCGCCCCAAGGGCGGATGGCTTTCGCTGAAGGTATCTGTGGGTTAATTAAAACCGTCCACTTTGGTCAGATGCTTCTTGCTCACGAATATAGCGGC
>JBJTUI010000546.1:0-3191 GCA_046080625.1 Elainella sp.
AAGAATAGGGGTTTCAGCCATTTTGTGTCCAGAGAAATATGTCAAAAGCGCCAAATTCGTAATTATGCTTGCAGAAAATTTCTGAAAATGGTCGGCAAGAGGTCTGAACCCCCTATTCTGTCTAGGTTGAGCAATTACGAAACCTGCTCTCGATCGAGGAGCTGTTTGGCGTACTCCAATACCGCGTAGGTGCGAGATGGATGGGATGGACTACCAGCAATTGCAACAACATTTGACATAGGGCTTCCGGGATTCAGCTTGAAATGGACTGCACTCGATACTGTGAGGGACGTCTACAGGCTTTCAAACATTGACGGGTTCAAACACTGCTAGGGGAGCAAATGGCGAGGAACCAAAGTAGCGCAGTGAGAAATAGCTCCTGCGGATCACCGCCTGGCTCGAACGCTTCACCGAGACGCTCGTCTCGAGGTTCTAATATTACAGTCAACTAAAATACGGTAAATCGATCAACTTTTTGTAGTTTAATCAAGAAGCAGTATGCCACACTGTTCGATGAAACGCAAGTGCTCTTGAACCGTATTTCAGCTGGGTAGAGACTCGATCTTGCTCCTCGCCTCAGCCGCCTGCAAACCCTGATGCAACCATTGGTGTTCAGGATGAAACGGGGTGGGTGCAGCTCGCTGACTGAATTGGGTCGCTTAAAATACTAAAACTTGCTCGATTTATAGTAGTTTAAATAGGGCGCCGTGGAGCGTACAAAACTCAACCAGTCTGAACTCAGTTCTTGTCAAACCTGCGATGAACAGTCAAACGAGCGCTTCAATCGGTTCCGCGACCACGATTGCAATTGTGGGGGCGGGTTTTAGTGGCTCTCTGGTTGCCGCTCATTTGCTCAAAACTGCCAATCGACCTTTGCGAATTCAGCTAATTGAACGACGGTCTGAGCTGGGTCAGGGTGTTGCCTATAGCACCGACACAACGCGCCATCTGCTGAACGTTTCCGCCGGTAAAATGAGCGCTTTCCCCGACGATCCGGGGCATTTGCTGCGCTGGCTCAACTACAACCGCAGCGAACTTGCGGCCTTTTTGCCCGCTGACCTGAACGCCAGTAGCTTTATTCCCCGGCAAATCTACGGGCTATATATTCAGTCCATTCTGGAAGAGGCGGAGGCAACCGCAGCCAGGTCGGTGCGGCTGGAGCGGATCAGCGATGAAGCCGTGGCCGTAAAACCCCAGGCAAAAGGGGCGGTGCTGGAGCTGCAAAACGGGCAGATTGCTGTCGATAAAATTGTGCTGGCTCTGGGGAACGCCCCGGCTCTGGTGCCTCAGTCTACCGAAGACCCCCATTTGCGTCACGCCTGGTCAACTGATGCGCTGACCAACCTGAATCCTGACGCTGCTGTGCTGCTGATTGGCACGGGTCTGACGATGGTGGATATGGTTGTATCGCTGCACGAACGCCAACATCGCGGCAAAATTTACGCGATTTCCCGACGCGGACTGGCTCCACTGGCGCACCAATCGACCCAGCCCTATCCAGCCTTTTTACCTCCAGACCGAGCCGCCAAAACTGCCCGCAGTTTGCTGAAGCAGATTCGCGAAGAAGTGCAAACCGCAGCTACTCAGGGCTACGACTGGCGTTCGGTGATCGATTCTCTGCGTCCGTTTACGCAGCAAATCTGGCAACAGTTGCCCCGCAGCGAACAGCAGCGGTTTTTGCGCCATGCCAGCCCCTATTGGGATGTACACCGGCATCGCATCGCGCCTGAAATTGATCAGGTGATTCAAACAATGCTGCATTCTGGACAGCTTACCGTTCAGGCCAGACGCATTCAGAATTATCAGGTAGATGCTGACGGAGTCGCTGTGGTGATTCGTCCGCGCCACAGCCAAATGAAAATGACTTTGCAGGTGGAGCGGGTCGTGAACTGTACGGGAGTGCAGATTGATTATCGTCAAACAACGCAACCGCTGATTGCCAATTTACGAGAGCAGGGATTGATTTATCCACACGAAATAGATTTGGGGTTGGAGACCGCAGTGGATGGTGCGATTATCGATGTTCAGGGCAATCGTTCGCATTTACTCTACACGCTGGGCACACCACGCAAGGGCAGCCTGTGGGAAACCATTGCCGTACCCGAACTGCGCGAACAGGCTCAGGCGCTAGCTGCAACCCTGCTGCAATCGCTGCCCGTGCGAGTTCGTCCGGTGCCACCCTTTTCGCGCTCTACGGCTCAGGCTTACAGCAGTCTCACCCGACCTCAATCGACCTTTTTGTTTCGCCAGTTCTTTGATCCAGAATCCAGCACCTACACCTATTTAATTGCCGACGAACATACCAAAGATGCCGTGCTGGTGGATAGCGTGCTGGAACAGGTGGAACGCGATCTTCAGGTGCTGGATGATCTGGGGTTGACGTTGCGCTACTGTCTGGAAACCCACATTCACGCCGATCACATTACGGGAGCAGGCAAACTTAGACAGCAAACCAGCTGTCAGGTAATTGTGCCGCAGCACGCCACGGCTCGGTCTGCCGATCACTCGCTGGCCGATGGCGAAATCCTGACTGTTGGTTCAGTGCGAATTGAAGCCATTGCCACCCCCGGACACACCGACAGCCATCTGGCCTACCTGGTCAACCATACGCATCTGCTCACAGGCGATGCTCTGCTGATTCGCGGCTGTGGACGCACTGATTTACAGTCGGGTGATGCCGGTACACTCTACGACACCGTGACGCAGCGATTATTCACTCTGCCAGAGAGTACGCTGGTTTATCCGGCTCACGATTACAAAGGCCGTACCGTTTCGACCATTGGGGAAGAAAAGCGGCTGAATCTGCGGTTTGTCGATCGCAGCCGCGATCAGTTTATAACGATCATGAATCATCTGGGATTGAGCTATCCCCAGAAAATGCATCAGGCTGTTCCAGCTAACGAATATTGCGGAGACTTTTGCCCGAAGCTAGTTTCAACACTGGAAGTACAGCAGATGCAGACCGCGAAAAAGCGGAGCAAACTGTGTCAACCAATTCTGAGATTTTTGAGGCTTACTTTGCAATGTACATTTAGTGAATGCTGTCTAGATAATAGACTTGTCGGGTAATAACTCAAAAAAAGGCTGAATGGCTTATGGCATAAGGGTTACAGCGATTCTTGTCCAAAATGTCTGTAAGGCTTGTCAGATGAGGGTTTCGAGGATTTTGGCTTTTATTACCCGACAAGTCT
>JBJTUI010000547.1:0-5964 GCA_046080625.1 Elainella sp.
GCCGCTATATTCGTGAGCAAGAAGCATCTGACCAAAGTGGACGGTTTTAATTAACCCACAGATACCTTCAGCGAAAGCCATCCGCCCTTGGGGCGGTCACATTCATCAAGCCACCAGCTTCGCTGGGGGTGTCTGACTGCGAATCTCGTTCCAGAGCTGGACCCACTGGTCGTAGTTCTTGACGCTCTGCCACATATTGATCTGGGAGTGGAGCGAGAGATCGTCCATAAACAGCTCGTGGGCCTTCTCGGGGCCAACGGCTTCAGCCCCCAGCGTCGTCGCGCCCGAATAGCCCGTTACCGCCATCACGCCCTTTTGGCCCGGACCACTGAGAATGTAATTGACCCACTCGTAGGCGGCTTCCGGGTTGCGAGCGTTCTTGGAGATCATCCAGGAGTCGGTCCAGCCCGTCAGCTTACCTTTGGGGCTGACCGAACCGACCGGGAAACCAGCCTCGCTCAGCTGGGTATAGGTGAGGGGCCAGGCGTGGGCCATGACAATTTCACCGGACTGGAACAGGTTGGCCAGTTCGCCTGCGGTCGTCCAGAACTTGCGAATGTTGGGGCGCAGGTCAAGCAGTTTTTGCTTCACCTCGGCCAGATCGGCGGTACTAAGGTTGTAGGGGTCGGTTTTGCCCAGCCACAGGGCCACATCCGCAATGGTCATCGGATTGTCGGGCAGGGCGATCTTGCCTGCGTAGGCCGGGTCGGCCAGCACATCCCAGGAGGTTGGAGCAGCTTTGACGGCTTCGGTGTTGTAGACCAGCACATTCGGCCCCCAGGCAAAGGTGACGCCGTAGGGCACGCCATCAAACGTGTTCCAAATACCGCCCTGGAAGGACTCAAACACCGTATCGTAGTTGGGCAATTTGTCGAGATTGATCGGTCGGACCAAACCAGCCTTGGCCAGCCGCTCGGTGATATCCCCCGAGGCCGAGATCAGGTCGTAGGTGCGGCCTCCGCCTGCTCGAAATTTGGCAAACATCTCGTCGCTGGAGCCCGCGTAGGTGGCTCTGACGGCACAGCCGGTTTGGGCCTCAAACGGTTTGGCGAAGGAGGGGTCAGTGTAGCCTTCCCAGACAATGGCAGTCAGAGTACAGTCTTTGGCTTCGGCGGGCTGGGCGGGTAACAGTACTGACAGAACCACCAGACAGCAGGCGAGCAGGGTTGCGATCAGGGGGCGAGTCAGGCGAGCAGTTGGGTTGAGGTTTGAGGTCAGAAAGCTAAGGCGCATAGTCAAGCTCTAAGGTGCTCAAAGGTTGTCAGAATCTTTCGATCAGAATCATCTACAGGCCGATCTAGAGAAGTAAGAAGTAATCTAAATAAATCAGTCTAGCGTCAGGCGTTGCACTACCAGAGCGAATGACAGATTTCCCTAAGAATCGAGATCTGCGCCAACGGCAATATTGAGCTAAATTGCTGAATTTCAGGGCTTTGGCTCGGGCTGCACCCTTTGTCTGGATTCTGATAGGGCCAGTTTCAGCACTTTACAACCTGCGGCTCTACGGTTGTCGATTCGGGCCGGTCTTGTACTATAAAGCTGTGCTGGGTATTCTCCCAGGAGCAGGTTGAAAACGTCCTCTCTAAATCTGTTTCCAGCCTAATCTGTTTCTAGTGATTTGCTTCCAGAGAAAGAAATTGTTTCCAGCAATTGGCTGAGACTGGGGTGGTTGAGACTAGAGGTGGCTGAGACTAGAGGTCGACGAGTGTACCGTTAGGAGTTTCTGTTGGAAGTTTGTGGTAGAAGTTTCTGGAACTGCCCCCTCTAGTTGCCGGATCTGCTAGCTTCAAATTTTTGACTGGATATGGAATTACAGGCTGAGCTTGAGTTGCTCTGCGAAAACAGGTATAAGAGGAGTACTGAGTATAAAAATTGCTTAAGCCCTAGAGAGTTACGGAGAACTGGTATATTTTTCGCTGAAGCGGTAGAGTTTGGGTGGAATTAAGTTAGCTGGCTGCGATTGAGCATCAGTTTTGTGAATTCCCTCAGCTTTGTAGATTCTCTCTAGGTAGTCTCGCAGCTGCCTGAAAACCGATGTCGATACTGTCTCGTACAGTTTCTGCCTGCTGCTTCTGTTTGGTTAGCTCCTCGATACTGGTTGATTGTGTTCTCTGCATCCCCTGAACCTTCTGAACTGGTTTGATTTGCGCCATGGGAGGTTGAAGCTACTCTGGGTCCCCATTTCAGCCCTGATGTTCGCTTCTGTTGTGCATCGACTGCTACTGCATTTGCTGGGAGTTGGCGGCTACACTGTGGTTGCCTCGCCGGGATTACCTTCGCTGCATCTACATTTGGCCATATCTCTCACCCAAGCCTGCATCTACACTGCATCTATTCCGCATCTACTATCTGCATCTGTAGGACTGCCTGCCTGCCTATTGACTTACTACTCGGATTACCGCGGCATTTCCGATCTGAGGCTCTGGCAGCGGTGTGTTTACCTCAGCCCGTTAAACGCTAGACAAACTGCTAAGGCTCTGGTCTCAGGCAGGTTTTCTAACGTGAATTGCCATCAGGACTCAATTGTGGCTAAACTTCTGACTAGATCAGTTTTAATATGAATCGCTCAATGCCCCGGATTACCCCAGACAAGCCGCTGGGCGGACGCTACAAAATCATTAGCCAGCTAGGAGTTGGCGGCTTTGGTCGCACTTTTCTAGCCGATGATTTGCATTTACCGGGTCATCCGCGCTGCGTGATCAAGCACCTGAAGCCCCAGAATAAAAGTGACGAAACCTTGCAAATGGCAAGGCGCTGTTTTGACGTAGAGGCGCAGGTGCTCTACCACTTGGGGAGCCACGATCAGATTCCCCGCCTGCTGGCTCACTTCGAAGAAGCCCAAGAGTTTTACCTCGCCCAGGAATTTATTGAAGGGGAACCCCTGACTCGTGAGCTGGCCAGCGGCAAGCCTTGGTCCCAGGGACGGGTAGTGCTTTTGACGAAAGATATTTTGCAGGTGCTGGCGTTTGTGCATCAGCAGCAGGTGATTCACCGCGATATCAAGCCTTCTAACCTGATCCGGCGGCGACGCGACCGCAAGATTGTCGTGATCGACTTTGGGGCCGTGAAGCAGGTGAGCACACCGGGTTTTGACCCCGACACGGGCCTGACCAACATCACGATCTCGATCGGCACCCAGGGCTATATGCCCAACGAACAGCTGGCGGGTAAACCCAAATTTTGTAGCGATGTCTATGCCGTTGGGGTGCTGGCAATTCAAATGCTAACGGGGATTCATCCTCGCCATTTTGGTGAAACCAGCGACGGCGAAATCGCCTGGCACGACTGCATCAGCCCCCAGCACCCGATCCACCCGGAGCTAGTTGAGGTGCTAGATCAGATGGTGTGCTATGACTTTCGCGAGCGCTACGTCGATGCGGCGGCGGCGCTGCTGGCCTTAGAAAGCTTGCCGTCTGCCGTGACTGAAATCGGAGTTGAGGCCGAGGCCGTTCCCGAAACAATTCGTTTAGATCTGCCAACCAACGGCATCAGCGCTACTGCGATGCAGGCGGCGACCAGTCCCCAGGTCGTTACCAGCCAACAGGTGGAGACGGTCAGCGGCTTTAGCGACCAGCCTGCCAAGGCCAGCGTCGAATTCAGCCGGGGCAAACTTGTGCCCGAGGATGAGCCGATTTCAACCGCAGTTTGGCTGTCTTCAGGCTCACTGACACCGGCCGTGCCCTCTGGAACCAGCCTCACCCAGGCGGTAGGGCGACCCCACCTCTCGACGGGCAATCTAGCTGGAGAAACTACCGTCGCTCGCTCCGACTCCTGGAGCAAGCGCCTGCTCCACCCCTGGGCGATTGTAGGCTTCCTGTCGGTCAGTCTGCTGGCTGCACTGCTGCAAACCCAGCTGCCTTTTGCCAGCCAGAAAATGATTGACCCGAACGCCAAAAAGTCTGATTCTGCGGATGTGACTCCGCTGATCAAGCCCGATCCCAATTTGAGCCCCGCTGAGCAGGCGACAGTCTATGTCAAAGAAGCCCAGCGACTCCAGGATCAGAAGGAGTATCAGCAGGCGATTCAAGCCTACGACCAGGCAATTGCGGCCCAGCCCAACAAAGCGGAAGCCCATGCTGGCCGCTGTGAGGCGTTCAATCAGCTGCAGCAGCCCGAAGATGCAATTGTTTCCTGCAACGATGCGCTGGCCTACCAGCCCAACTACCCGGAAGCCTTGTGGAGTTTGGGCAATGCCCGCCTGCCGCAAAAGCGGCCCTACGACGCCCTCAAGCGCTATGAGGATGTCACCCAGAAAAAGCCAGATTTCGCCCCTGGCTGGGTTAAGCGTGGCGTAGCCCTCCAGGCTCTAGGCCGATCTGCCGAGGCGCTGACGGCTCTGGATCAGGCGATCAAGCTGGAGCGCGATTCGGCGGAAGCCTGGGTGACAAAAGGCGAAGCTCTGCTAAATCTCCAGCGCTACGATGCGGCTTTGACCGCCCTAACCAAAGCGGTGCAGCTCCAGCCTGATAATCCTGTTGCGCGGCAGCTGAAGCAGCAGGCGAGGGAGAAGGCCCAGTAGCTCGTCTCAGGCTAACCGGGTGCCGAAATCTGGGTCCGGACTGGATGCCAGCCTCACAGGGCTGCGGATCATCCTGGCAAATATCCTGGCGAACTATCCTGACAGCCAGAAGGGTAGAATCAGGCAGTACCCCCTAAAGCATTTCCGGTCTTGGCCATTCTTGCGTCCCTGACGGCCCAGGCTGCCGACTGGCGGTCTCGCTCCACACTTCTGCACGATATTTTGGTTGTCACCTGGAGCCTCAACGCCCTGAACTGGACCGTGTTGGGGCGGGGATTGGTTTGGTTTGGCATTCGCCCCCGCACGGCGATTGGATTACTGGGAGTGCTGTTTAGCCCGCTGCTGCACGGCAATTTGCCGCACCTGTTTTGCAACGCCCTCGGTTTTTTTGTGCTGGGCTGGCTGCTGTTGCTGCGGGGAACTACTCACTTTTGGGCCGTGACCGGGCTGTCGCTGCTGGCCAGTGGGCTGGGCGTCTGGCTGTTTGGCCGGGGGCAGACCTACCGATTTGGCCCGGATCAGATTTACTCGATCGAAATTGTCCATCTGGGCGCAAGCGGCGTCATCTTTGGCTATCTGGGCTTCCTGTTGTTTGCAGGCTTATTTGAGCGCAACCCGCTGTCGCTGCTGCTCTCGATTACGGTCGGTGTGTTCTACTGGAATCTGCTGCCCGGAATTTTTCCCAAAGCGGTTGGGATTTCCTGGGAGGCGCATCTGTTTGGCTTCCTAGGTGGTGTGCTGGCGGCGCGATTCCTGCCCAGTATTCTGCCCCCTGTTTACTGAGATCGGCTGTTTACTGAGATAGATAGGTGAGATGGGCAAGATTTTTGCCCCAATGCCCTGATGGCGGCTCAAGTCGGCGACCCCAACCCGTTACACTAGAGGAGGTGAACCGGAAGAGAAGGCTATGACATCAACAGAGACATCACTAGAGACAGTAGAGGTAGTAGCCTCGGCAGAGGCCCGGCAGCTCATGCAGTCGGCCTACGAAAACCGCTACACCTGGGATCGCAGTTTTCCTGGCTATAGGGCAGATGTGCAGCTGAAGCTTGGAGATCGGGTCTACACTGGCCAAGCCAAAGTCAACAGTGACCTGAGCGCTGAGGTGACGGGCGTTGAGGACGAAGAGGCACTGAAGGCGATCAAGGGCCAGCTGTTTGAAGTGGCGATTCACCGCATCCGCCGCAGTTTTGAGGAAACCCACGGCAAAAACACCTTCAGCTTTGGCGAAACTGACTCCACCGGAGCCGTAGAGCTGATCGTGGGCGGTAAGGCGGCGGGAGATCGCTACAAAGTCCGCAACAACGAGGTTTGCATGGTGCATCGCCATATCCATGGCGTTGTTGTGACGATCGACACCCACAGCAGCCACGACACGGGCGAAGGCTACCTGTCGCACCAGTACCACTCGGTTTACCGCGATCCCCAGACGGGCGAAGTCAAAG
>JBJTUI010000548.1:0-6953 GCA_046080625.1 Elainella sp.
CGCCGCTATATTCGTGAGCAAGAAGCATCTGACCAAAGTGGACGGTTTTAATTAACCCACAGATACCTTCAGCGAAAGCCATCCGCCCTTGGGGCGGTCACATTCATCAAGCCACCAGCTTCGCTGGGGGTGTCTGACTCCATTAATGGCTGCATCATACGGCTACCACTGAAAAAGCGGCTGCATCGGTTATGGATCAGCCTACCTGAACATCCCTTCGATATCCCGCGAGCCGTGCAGAACTCGAATTAGATCAATCCCGCTATCAATTTCTTGGTAGAACACTACATAGTTACCGATTGGGAAGCTGCGGAGGTTGGGAAGCAGTTCCTCACGTCTCCTGCCTAATTCTGGATTACGTGCCAGCATTGCCAGTTTTTTCTCAAGACGATCTAAAAATTCGTCTGCTCGATCTAGACTGTCTTCTGCAATGTAGTCCCAAATATCTATTAAGTCCAGTTCGGCAAGGGGGCGCTTAACAACAGTTGCCATTATTGGAGCTGCCGACGCTGCCTGGCTTTTGCTTTCACGACCTGCATCTCAAGGGGCGTGGATTCACCGCTCTCCAGTCCGGCCTGGATGTCTTGGCGCAGTTCTTGCAGACGAATTTTCTGGATCTGCTCTCGCTCTTTTAGCAGCCGTAAACCTTCGCGAATCACCTCGCTGGCTGAGCCGTAGAGGCCACTGGCAACTTTCTCCTGGACGTACTGCTCCAGTTCAGGCGTCAAAGACACATTCATCCCGAATTCTCCTGCTTGAGTGTCTTTATTTTGAACTGCAACAACAGAGAATAGCAATCCCTGTTATTTGGAGGGCCAACCAGTCAGGCAATCGCTGCTTCCGGCAGGCCACCTTTCATGCGCCCCAGGTAGTCCAGCAGGTTTTCTAGCTGCAAATCGGCCTTGAGCACACCCAGACCGCGCACCGTCACCTTGTTGGGCGTGTAGACAAAGCGGGTTTGGAGATGGGCGGGCAGGTTGTCTTTCAGCAGGTTCCAGGCCGGTTCTTCCATCGGCGTTTCCAAAATCACATGCTGCTTGCCTTCCGGTTTAATTCGGCTAAAGCCCAGAGATTTAGCTATCTGCTTCAGCTCCATCACCCGCAGCAATTGGATCGCGGCAGGGGGCAGTGGACCGTAGCGATCCGTCCAGTCAGCGGCAATTTCGGCCAGCTCGCGGCGGGTCTGGGCCGAGGCCACGGCGCGGTAGGCGCTCATTTTGTGATCCAGGTCGGGGATGTAGTCGGTGGGAATAAAGGCCGTGAGGCTGAGGTCGATCTGGGTGTCGTCCACCTGGGGAATTTCCTGACCGCGAATTTCCTTGATCGCCTCTTCCAGCATTTCCATATAGAGGTCGAAGCCGATTGCGTCCATCTGGCCTGACTGTTCTGCCCCCAGCAGATTGCCAACGCCGCGAATTTCCATGTCGCGCACCGCCAGCTGATAGCCGGAGCCCAGTTGGGCAAACTCCTGGATCGCCCGCAGCCGCTGTCTGGCCGTGTCGGTGAGCTGGCTCTGCTTCGGGTAGAACAGCCAAGCGTGGGCCTGGATTCCGGCTCGACCCACCCGGCCCCGGAGCTGGTAGAGCTGGGATAGACCGAACCGCTGGGCGTCTTCGATCAGGATCGTGTTGACGCGGGGAATGTCTAGTCCCGACTCGATGATCGTGGTGCAGACTAGAATATCGGCCTCGCCGTTGCTGAAGGTGAGCATGGTGGCTTCCAGTTCGCCCTCCTGCATCTGGCCGTGGGCAATCGCGATCCGGGCACCGGGCACCATCTCGCGCAGCCGTCCCGAAATCTCTTCAATGCCTTCGACCCGAGGCACGACGTAGAAAATCTGGCCGCCCCGGTCTAGCTCCTGCCGGATTGCGGTGCGCACCACCTCCGGGTCGTAGGGCGACAGGTGGGTTTTGATTGGGCGGCGCGAGGGCGGCGGTGTGGTAATCAGGCTCATCTCCCGCACCCCCGACAGGGACATATAGAGCGTCCGGGGAATCGGCGTGGCGCTGAGGGTGAGCACGTCTACCTGGGTCTTGAGCGACTTGATCTTTTCCTTCTGGTTCACCCCAAACCGCTGCTCCTCGTCCACCACCAGCAGACCCAGATCCTTGAACTGGACGCCCTTGCCCAGAAGCTGGTGCGTCCCGACCACCACGTCGAGCTCGCCCGTGGCCAGTCGCTGCTGGATCTCTTTGCGCTCCTCGGCAGTGCGGAAGCGGTTCAGCAGTCCCACCTGGAGCGGGTAGGGGGCAAAGCGCTCTTTTAAGGTGTGGTAGTGCTGCTGGGTGAGGATGGTGGTTGGGGCCAGTAGGGCCACTTGCTTCCCGGCAGTTACCGCCTTGAAGATCGCCCGGATCGCCACCTCGGTTTTGCCAAAGCCCACGTCGCCGCAGACCAGACGATCCATCGGGCGGGCGCTTTCCATGTCGCGCTTCACGTCCTGCACGGCCTTGAGCTGATCGGGCGTTGGCTGGTAGGGGAACGACTCCTCCATTTCCTCCTGCCAGGGCGTGTCGATGGGGTAGCTGAAGCCTTCCCGCTGGGCCCGCTGGGCGTAGAGCTGAAGCAGATCCACCGCCACTTTTTTGATCGCCTTGCGTACCTTGCTCTTGGTGCGCTCCCAGGTGTTGCCGGTCATTTTGTTCAGTTCCGGCACCTTGTCGCCTGCGGCTCGGAACCTGGACAGGGCATTGAGCTGATCCGCCGCAACGCGCAATAAACCGTCCGCGTATTGCAGCACTAGATATTCGCGGGTTTCGCTGTTGATCGTCAGGCTCTCTAGCTTCAGGAATCTGCCCACCCCGTGGTTTTTATGCACCACAAAATCACCCAGCTGGAGCTTGTTGGGATCGACCTGCTTCGAGGCGGCCTGACGGCGCTTGCGGATGTAGCTGGGCGTGGCCAAGGAATGCTGGCCAAAGAACTCCCGGTCTGTTACCACCACCAGCCGGAAGGTAGGCAGAATGAAGCCCTCCAGCTCGGCCAGCCCGGAATATTTCACGGCCACCGGGACGCGCTGGGTCTGGAGCTTGTCGATCGCCAGGTAGTCGCGCGGGTTGGGGACGAACTGGGCCGGACAGTCGTGTTCTTGCAGCAGCGCCACCGAGCGCGAGGGCTGGGCCGACACCAGCCAGACGCCAAAGCCCCGATCGCGCTCCTGCCTCAGAGTCTCGGCCAAACGGCCAAACTGGTGCGGGATCGCCGGAACCGGGCGGCTGGCCAGATTCAACCCGCTGTTGACTTCCGAGAGTTCCGACAGGTACAGCTGGTCGAAGGGCGCAATCGCGGCCAGCGATTCCTCAAACGCCCGGTGAATTTTGAC
Source organism: Elainella sp. (assembly GCA_046080625.1). Taxonomy (GTDB): domain Bacteria; phylum Cyanobacteriota; class Cyanobacteriia; order Elainellales; family Elainellaceae; genus Elainella. The sequence goes on from JBJTUI010000548.1 coordinate 3,323, forward strand.
AAACTGACCCGCCTGCTCCTGCCACTGCTCCTCGGCATGTTCAAACCAGCGCTGGCTGTGAGCATGGCACTGGTCCGGTTCGTCTAGGGCAATCAGGGTGTTGGCAGGCAAATAGTCGAGCAGCGAGGCGGGTTGGTCAAAGGCCAGCCCCAAAAATCGCCGCATTCCTTCTGGCGTCTGGCCGGTCTGGAGCTGCTCCCGGATGTCTGGGGCGAGGCTGCTGTCAGTGAGGCGGCCCGCTTCCCGCAAACCCTGGATGATCATTGGGCTGAAGGTGGTGGCGGTCAGCACCAGCCGATCCGTGTTGTCGAGCGAGCGCTGGGTGGCGGGATCAAACTCGCGCAGGTGATCCAGCTCGTCGCCAAATAGCTCCAACCGCACCGGCAGCTCTGAAGCCACCGGAAACACATCAATAATGTCGCCACGCCGACTCCACTGGCCCTCGGTTTCCACCAGCGGCACCCGCTCGTAGCCCAAATGGGCCAACCGCTGGCTCAGGGCTTCCAGGTTTAGCTCCATGCCCTTGCTGAGCGTGACGCAGTAGGGCCGAAACGCCTCGACCGGCGGCAGATGGGGCTGAAGGGCACGCTCGGTGGTGACAATCGCAAAGGGCTTGGCGGCTGCTACAGTCTGAACTTTGACCAGATCGGCCAGCACCTGCATCTGGCCCCAAATCATCTCCGATTCGGGATCAAACGGCTCGTAGGGCGAGGCTTCCGAGGTCGGGTAGAAATGCATTGCCGTCCAGCCCATGGCCTCCAGCTGAGCCGCCCAGCGTCCGGCTTCTTCCAGCGTCGCCGTGACTACGAGCAAATTGCGCTGCTGGGTCTGGGCCAGGGCAGAAGATACGAGCCCTTTGGGCAGCCGGGCCACGCCGTTCAGGTGCAAAACTCGCTGCTGTTGTAGCTTGGCCAGCAGTTCCGCTGTCAGGGGAGAGCGTCCGAGGGCGCGGGTGATCGAGGAAAACGTCATAAAACTTGGAACTCAAACGAAGCTAACTAAACTAAACAGAAGCCGAGAAAAAAGCTAAGGAGAGCCGCCAAGCGAGCAATTGACTTTTACCATTTTAGAAGGCGAATTTGTCGCTATGGTGAGGCCACCATTTGCTTCTATCAAGGAATAAATCGTGGCAGAACCTCCAGTCCAAACGGCCAGAACCGGATGTTACATAGCTGAGGCTACCGAAACTCGGCCTTTTCGCCCATCTCTCTGGCGCTAGATCCGGATCAGTTGTCGCCATGACCGCAAGCAAAACTCCCCAGATTAGGCACAATATACAGTCAATATCGCCCCCATTCGAGCATGGCGGTTCTCCACCATTGCCCCCAGACCCATCAACTGCAAGACTGATTTACCCGAGACTGATTTATCCGAGACTGATTTACCAAGGCTCAACCAAGCTAATCGATTCGGCCCAACCTACAAGGCGCTAGCACCTGCATGACCCTCGAAATTCTGACGATTTTACTACTGACCCTGGCTAACGGACTGTTCTCCATGTCAGAAATGGCAATTGTCTCAGCCCGGAGGGCTCGTCTTCAGGAATTAGTAGAGCAGGGCAACGCCAATGCCCTGACGGCGCTGGAGCTAGCCAACTCGCCCAACCGCTTCCTCTCCACCGTGCAGATCGGCATCACCCTGATCAGCATCATTACCGGTGCGTTTGGCGGCGCTACCCTGGCCAGTTCGGTCGCGCCCTACATCGCCCTGATTCCAGGATTGGCCAACTCCAGCGACGCGATTGCTTTCGGGCTGGTGGTGCTGGTGATCACCTACCTGTCGCTGATCGTGGGTGAGCTGGTGCCCAAACGGCTGGCGCTCAATAACGCCGAACGGATCGCCATGGCGGTAGCTGGCCCGATGCGCTGGATTGCTACCCTGACCAGCCCGATTGTCTGGCTGCTGAGTCTCTCGACCGAGGCGGTGCTGAAGTTGCTGCGGGCCAACCACCCTTCGGATGAACCCCTGGTGACGGAGGAGGAAATCAAAGTGCTGGTGCGGCAGGGCACCGAAGCCGGGATGTTTGAGGAAGCCGAACAGGACATGGTGGAGCGGGTGTTTCGCTTGGGCGACCAGCGGGTCAGCGCCCTGATGACGCCCCGGCTAGAGGTGCGCTGGCTCGACCTCAACGACTCTACCGAGGTCAACCGTCGCAAAATGAGCGAAAGCCGCCACAGCCGCTTCCCGGTCTGTCAGGAAACCCTGGACAACGTGCTAGGCGTAGTTCACGTCAGCGATATCCTGGCTCGCAGCCTCTCCGGGGAGCCGATCGATTTGGCCGCAATGCTGCGCCAGCCCCTATTTGTCCCTGAAAGCACTCCGGCCCTGAAAGTTCTGGAGCTGTTTAAGAAATCCGGCACTCATATCGGCATGATCGTAGACGAATACGGCGTCATCCAAGGCGTTGTCACCCTGAACGATGTGATGGAGGTGATCATTGGCGATGTGCCGTTTGCCGATAGCCCCCAGGAAGAGGACGCAATTCGCCGGGACGACGGCTCCTGGCTGCTGGACGGGATGCTGCTGATCGACGAAATGAAGGAACTGCTGGACCTAGACGAACTGCCTGGCGAGGAGCGCGGCAACTACCAAACCCTGGGCGGCTTCATCATTACCCAGCTCGGCCATATCCCCAAATCTTCCGATCACTTTATCTGGGACGGCTTCCGATTTGAGGTGATGGACATGGACGGCAACCGGGTTGATAAGGTGCTCGTCGTGCCGCCCTCCCAAGACTCAGATCAACCCCCTCCAGAAGGCTAGCTCTGAGCGCGGCTTCTAAACCAAGCCCTTTGGTCTGGAAAATTGTCTAGAAAATCAGCAGCGCCCCACCAATCAGATACAGCAGATTGACCACAGCGTCCAAGGACAGACCCGCTGAAGCCGTGAACTCAGCCAGAGTAGCGGCAATTTCGGGAATGCTGGCCCCTGAACTGAGTAGAATAATCAGCTTGTCAATCACCTGGGACAGCACGGGAGACTGGGGAGTTATGGTTAGATCTGGTGTATGAGAAAAAGGAGAAAAAAAGGCGTATCCTGCTGAATAAGACAAAAAAGCTCAGACCAGGAATACACCATGAATAACGATAAGAGACCTCCAACGAAAGATTGATCCAGTATGGGTTTGGCGGTCAATAGATTCAGCGCCTATTGACCACCAAGAGAGCTTGTCGAGATCCTCAGAAAATTACTCTAGCCGTTGGATCATTCTTTGCTTGGAGATCTCTTATGCCAAAGTTCTGCCAAGCAAGCGGCATCATGCGGTGGGTCAGGAGAGCGGATTGACAAGCTACATCGAACGGTTCAACCACACCTTGAGGCAACGAGTCTCGCGTTTAGTCAGAAAAGCGTTGTCGTTTTCGAAGAAGGTGGAGAATCATATTGGAGCGATCTGGTACTTCATCCACCACTACAATGAGTCGATACGTTTGGAATCATGTGAATGCTAGCCTAGACCGCTTATTCTCTATCCTTTACGAAATACAACTACCGGCAAGTTATTGTTTGAGGTGAAAGCGAGATTGCCCGTGCCAATTGCTGGAGTCGTTAGTGATGGGCAAAGCTCGATTCGCAAAGCTGTGGCGACCAGTTTGCCCGGAGTGGTGCATGGGTTGTGTCATTTCCCCTATCT